>CADCMN010000014.1 GCA_902802575.1 uncultured Eubacteriales bacterium
CACATACTTGTGGGAGGTGCCGTGGAAGCCGTAGCGGCGGACGCCGTACTGCTTGTAGAGCTCATAGGGCAGAGCGTACATGAAGTGGGAGGGCTCCATTCCCTGGCCCCAGGCGGTGTCAAACACGCCCACCATGGGGGTGTCGGGCAGGGCGGCCTGGCAGCCGGCGATGCCCATCAAATTGGCGGGATTGTGCAGCGGCCCCAGGGGGATGCACTCCTTCATGGCCTCGATGACCGCGTCGTCGATGCGGACGGATCCGGAGAACTTCTCTCCGCCATGGACCATGCGGTGACCGACGGCGGCGATCTCGGACATGTCCTTGATGACGCCCACCTTGGCGTCGGTCAGGATGTCGAGGACCATCTTGATGGCCACTTCGTGGTTGGGCATATCCTTCTGGATCTCCACCTTGTCACCCTTGGCGGGTTTGTAGGTGAGCATGCTGCCGTCGATGCCGATGCGCTCGCAAAGACCCTTGGCGATGACGGTCTCGGTGTCGATGTCGATGAGCTGATACTTGAGGGAGGAGCTGCCGGCGTTGATGACAAGGATGTTCTTCATGGCGTCTTCTCCTTTATGCCTGCTTCATGCCCTGGGCCTGGACGGCGGTGATGGCCACCAACGACACGATGTCCTCGATGGAGCAGCCGCGGGAAAGGTCGTTGATGGGAGCGGCAAAGCCCTGGCTCACGGGGCCGATGGCCTCGGCGCCGCCCAGCCGCTGGACCAGCTTATAGCCGATGTTGCCGGACTGCAGATCGGGGAAGATGAGGATGTTGGCTTTGCCGGCCACGGGGCTGCCGGGGCACTTCAAATTGCCCACCTTGGCCACCAGAGCGGCGTCGGCCTGCATCTCGCCGTCCACCATGAGATCCGGATTCAGCTCCTTCACCTTGGCGGTGGCGGCGGCGACCTTGTCCACGTTCTCGTGCTTGGCGGAACCCTTGGTAGAGAAGCTCAGCATGGCGACACGGGGCTCCTTGAAGTCCAGCAGGACCTTGGCGTTCTCCGCGGTGCAGAGGGCGATCTCGGCCAGCTGATCGGCATCGGGATTGATGTTGATGGCGCAGTCGCCAAAGAGGATGGTGCCGTCCTCGCCGTAGGACTTATCCTTCACCTGCATGATGAAGAAGCTGGAGATGGTCTTGATGCCGGGGCGCATCTTCACGATCTGGAGGCCCGGACGGAGGGTGTTGCCGGTGGTGTTGATGGCGCCGGAGACGAAGCCGTCCGCCTTCTTGTCCTTCACCATCATGGCGGCGAAGAACAGGGGGTCCTTCATGGTGACGGCGGCCTTCTCGGGGGTCACGCCCTTCAGCTTACGCATCTCATAGAACTTTTCCACATAGGCGGGATAGAGCTCATGGTTCTCAGGATCGATGATGTCGATGCCGGCGATATCCGCGTTGTACTGGGCGGCGATGGCGGCGATCTTTTCGGGCTTGCCAAACAGAGTGACATCGGCAAGGCCCTGCTCCTTGATGATGGCGGCGGCCTGGACGGTGCGCTCCTCTTCTCCCTCAGGAAGAAGAATGTGCTGCTTGTTGGCTTTGGCTTTGGCTTTGATGCCTTCGATCAATGATGACATGTCGTTTAACCCTCCAAAATAAATTTCTATTCGATTCTACCACAAACGAAAGAATAATGGTATACTTATTTTCAGAAAATGAGCCATATATTTCTTTTGGCGGCAAAGGAGCGTGCAACCATGCGTGTCGTAGGCGTTATCGCGGAATACAATCCCCTGCACAACGGGCATATCTATCATCTGGAGCAGGCGAAGCGGAAGACCGGCGCTTCCTACTGCATCGTCGTTATGTCGGGCAACTTCGTCCAGCGGGGGGAGCCCGCCTGCACGGACAAGTTCACTCGGGCGGAATGGGCCCTGCAGGCGGGGGCGGATCTGGTGATCGAGCTGCCCAGCGTGTTTGCCGTCGCCTCGGCGGAGCGGTTTGCGGAAGGGGCCGTGCGGCTGTTGCACGCCACGGGCTTGGTGACGGACCTGGCCTTCGGCGCGGAACAGGGCGATATCGGAAAGCTCAGCCAGCTGGCGGAGTACCTGGCCGAGGAGCCGCCGGAATTCAAATCCTACCTGCAATACCATCTGAAGATGGGCGAGAGCTTCCCTCGGGCTCGCTACGAGGCTTTGCAGGACATGGGCGCCGACGCGGAGCTCCTGGCAGAGTTGGTCAAGCCCAACAATATCCTGGCCATGGAATATCTGCGTTCCCTCCACAAGTATGCGCCGGAGATCTGCCCCGTGCCCATCGAGCGCATCGGCGGCGGCTACAACGATGATTTCCTCACAGGGGAATACTCCTCCGCCACCGCCATCCGCGCCGCCATCCGGGAGGGCAACACCCAGGTCTTATCCACCATGCCTCTGTTCGTCTCCGGGGCCATGCAGTTCGACCCTCAGTTCCCCGTGACCGTCAACGACGTGGGGGACATGATGCTCTACAAGCTCCGGCTCATGAAGGCGGAGGACGTGCAGCGGCTCCCCGACGTGCGGGAGGGCTTCGAGCAAAACCTGCTGAAGGCGGCACGGACCGCCGTGGACGCCGACAGCTTCTTTGAGACGGTGAAAACCAAACGGTACACCATGGCCCGGGTCAAGCGCATCGGCATGAGCGCTCTACTGGACATGAGCGATGATCTGGCGGAGGATATGTCCGCCGATGATCGGAACCTCTACTTCCGGGTCCTGGGCATGCGCCGGGACGCCCGGTCCCTCCTGTCCGCCATCGCCAGCCTCAGCAAAATGCCGCTCATCATGCGCAACGCCGACATCGGCAAGTGCACGGACGTCGCCCGGGAATCCCTGCGGGTGGACGCCCTCTCCACGGACATCCTCTCCTACGCATTGAGAAAGCCGCTCCACCGGGACAGCGAAGCGGCCATACTGGTCTGATTTTATTCAGGAGTTCCAGCCTCCTTTACGGGAGGCTTTTTTGTTCCGATACGTGGGCGTCCATGCCCAACAATTCCCGGATCCGGGGCAGGGCTTCCGTGGCTTTCTGACGCCCGGCGGCCACGCTCTCCTCATAGCCGTTGATCTTGAGGAGGCCCATAAAGGAGGCGTCGGGACGGATGACCACGTCCCCCTTGTCCGCCTGGCGGACGGTCATGTGCGCCTGCATGATGTCGGTGGACCGGCGCAGGATGTCCACCGGCGAAGGATGCTCGGGATCGAAGAAATTTCGCTTGATGCCCAGATCCGAGGTGATGACCACGTCCGCGCCCCGCTGCCGCAGCACGTCCACCGGCAGTTCCTCGATGACGCCCCCGTCCACATAGTAATGGCCGTCAATACAGGCCGGCGTGAACACTCCCGGCACCGCCATGCTGGCCCGGACCGCTCGATGGAGCTTTCCCTCCTCGAACACCTTCATCTCGCCGGATATGAGATCGGCAGCAATACAGACAAAGGGGATCCTTGTCTCTCCGAAGGACAGATTGTGGGTCAGGGTCATAACCACCTCTTCGATCTTGTCGCCGCTGAGAAACCCGCCCTGGATGGGGATGCCCAGGTCGATGATGGTCTTGGCGTCCACCGTACCCAGATATCGCTCCAGCATTCTGAGATTGGTCCCCGCGGCATAGATGGCGCCGAAAATGGCTCCCGCACTGCAGCCGGAGATAAGGTCGGGCACGATGCCGTTCTCCTCCAGCACCTGCAGCACGCCCACGTGAGCGAGGCCCCTGGCCCCGCCGGAACCCAGGCAAAGGCCCACTTTCTTTCCGTGTATCATGAATTCTTACGCTCCTTCGTCCATACAGTAAACCATGAAACGCCTGACGCCCTTTGTGCCGCTGCTGCTCCTCGGCGCTTTGCTGCTCTTCCCCGGCGCCGCCCTTGCCGGGGCGAAACGGGGACTCGATATCTGGTGGGGCAGCGTTTTTTCAGCCCTGCTGCCCTGTCTGATCGCGGTGAGATCGGCTCAGGCGCTGGGGATTCTGGGCCTGGCCGCCCGTCATCCCCGGGGCAAACTGGCCGCCGTGCTCAGCTTCTCCCTGCTTTCCGGGGCCCCCAACGGCGCGAAGCTCCTGCACGCCCTTGTGGAGGACGGCAGCCTTTCCCCATGGGAGGGGCAGCGGCTGGCGCCCTTTGTCAACAGCGTCAGTCCGGCGTTTCTGCTCTCCATCATAGCATCGGAGCTGCTGAAAAACAAGGCCCTGTTCGGACCCATGGCCGCAGGCTTCTACGGTTGTATCCTGTGCTGCCTTGTCCCTGCGGTATTTCGTCGGCACGATCCCTCTTCGCCCATCCATCCCCCGCAGGCAAAGGCAATTCCGTTTTCAGACGCCATCTCCTCGGCCATAGAGGGCAGCATGCTGGATATGCTGCGCATCGGCGGCTGCATCGTCTTCTCCTGCACTCTGCTCTCCCTCATTCAGCCGTTTGCGGCCCGGGAATCCCTGTTCGCCGTCTTTTCGGGTCTTATTGAGGTGAGTACCGGCACCTCGACCATCGCCGCCCTGGCGTTGCCCCTGCGTCTTAAAGTCAGCCTTCTGACGAGCGCTGCCGCCTTCGGGGGGATGTCCCTGGCTTTGCAGACAGCATGCTGCTATCCTGCGCTGAAGCTTGGCCCCTATCTCTTGGGGAAGCTGGCCTTGGGCGTCCTGTCTGGCGCCGCCTGCTATCTTCTGTTCCCCCTGTTCCCCAGCGTATCAGCGGCCTTTGCCAGCCGTCAGACGGTGATCTCCCGAAGCCTGTCTCTCAGCGCTTTGCTCCTTTCCTCCGCTCTCTCCGTCGCCTTCGTGGGCGTCCTGGGGCTGATGATGAGTGCAAAAAACAGAAAAATGCAGATTGTTGCAAAAGAATGATTGCCTTTTTTTCGGATATCGGGTATACTTGGGCAAATCATTTTGAGGAGGGCAACATGGCTTATTACTTCAGCGAACCGTCTCATACCTTCTCCGAGTATCTGCTCGTTCCCGGTTATTCTTCCTCGGCCTGCACGCCTCAGAACGTGTCTTTGGTCACTCCCCTGTGCAAGTTCAAGATGAATGAGGCCCCGGCCCTGACCATGAACATCCCCCTGGTCTCCGCCGTGATGCAGTCCGTGTCCGGCGAAAAGCTGGCGGCGGCCCTGGCAAGGGAAGGCGGCGTGTCCTTCATCTTCGTGTCCCAGACCATCGAGAGCCAGGCGGCCATGGTCCGGGCGGTGAAGAAGTGCAAGTCCGGCTTCGTTCGCAGCGATTCCAACGTGACCCCCGAATCCACGCTGAGCGATGTGATCGCCCTCAAGGAGCGCACGGGCCACTCCACCATCGCCGTCACCGCTGACGGCACCCCCGATGGGAAGCTGTTGGGCATGGTCACCAGCCGGGACTATCGCGTGAGCCGCATGAGCCCGGATACCCCCGTCCGGGAGTTCATGACCCCCTTCTCCTCCCTGGTATACGCCTATGAGGGCGTGAGCCTTCGGGAGGCCAACGACATCATCTGGGAGCACAAGCTCAACACCCTGCCCGTCATCACCCGGGACGGCTGCATGTCCTCCTTTGTGTTCCGCAAGGACTACGACGCCCACAAGGACAACCCCCTGGAGCTGCTGGACGACCACAAGCGGTACGTGGTGGGCGCAGGCGTCAATACCCGTGACTATGAAAAGCGCATCCCCGCCCTCATCGAAGCCGGAGCAGACATCCTCTGTATCGACTCCTCCGAGGGTTTCACCGAGTGGCAGCAGCGCACTATCGACTTCGTCCGCCGGAACTACGGCGATTCCGTGAAGATCGGCGCGGGCAACGTGGTGGACGGAGACGGGTTCCGCTTTCTGGCGGAGGCCGGCGCCGACTTTGTGAAGGTGGGCATCGGCGGCGGCAGCATCTGCATCACCCGGGAGACCAAGGGCATCGGCCGCGGCCAGGCCACTGCCGTGCAGGACGTGGCGGCCGCCCGGGACGAGTATCTGAAGAAGACCGGCGTCTACGTGCCGGTGTGCGCCGACGGCGGCATCGTTCAGGATTACCATGTGACGCTGGCCCTGGCCATGGGCGCGGATTTCTGCATGCTGGGCCGATACTTCGCCCGGTTCGACGAGAGCCCCACCAACAAGGTCCTTATCAACGGCAGCTACATGAAGGAATACTGGGGCGAAGGCAGCGCCCGTGCCCGGAACTGGCAGCGGTACGACAACGGCGGCGACAAGAAGCTGACCTTCGAGGAGGGCGTGGATTCCTATGTGCCCTACGCCGGCCCTCTGCACAACAACGTGGAGACCACTCTCCACAAGGTCCGGTCCACCATGTGCAACTGCGGCGCCACCACTATCGCCGAACTTCGGGAAAAGGCTCGCCTCACCCTGGTCTCCCCCGCCTCCATGGTGGAGGGCGGCGCCCACGACGTGCTCCAGAAGGACAGCCGGTACTTCGCGAACTAAACAAAAATTTCTCTGAAAAAATCCTTGCTTTTTTCTCTCGGATGTGTATAATACTTATTGCGTTCATTCGAGGGGCATTAGCACAGTTGGTAGCGCGCAACGTTCGCAATGTTGAGGTCAGGGGTTCGAATCCCCTATGCTCCACCAAAAAACAGCCCATCCGGGTGGTTGTTTTTTGCTGTCTCATTTCTGGGGATTCGAACGGGTCCGGTAGTGAATCAGGCCACAGTGTGGCCTGAGAGCCGGACCCCGACCAAGCCCGCAGGCGCGAATTCGAATCCCCTATGCCTTGATTCGAACGGGCGCAGAAGTGAATGAAGCCCCAGTGGGGCTTCAGAGCCTCCCCTGGGCTTCGCCCGGCCTTGCTGAAAAAGCCGCGCTGTGGCGTTTTCCTGGCGCTCGGCCCCCCTCCCAAGCCCACAGGCGCGAATTCGAATCCCCTATGCTCCATACCTTTCCATTATTATAAATAACTCATCCGTGTCATCCACCCGCTGCCGATGCTCCGTCATGCAGAAGCCGTGGCGCTCATAAAGGCGGATGGCGCCGGGATTCTTCTCGAGAACAAGCAGACGCCTGGCCCGGGTGTGCCGGAGAGCATGCTCCAGCAAAGCGCTGCCAACGCCCTTGTTATGAAAAACGGGTTCCACAAACAGCTTTTCGATCTCGTCCCCGTTGATCCGAATGAAACCCTTCACCACACCGTCGTCAAAGACATAGGTGTGTTCGATCTTATCCGGCTGATCCAGATATTCCCGCATCAAAACAGGCACGTTCAGCTCCGAGAAAAAATAAGCGTCGTTTCGAAACAGCGGATAGAAGTGAAGACGGTAGTTAACTATTTCTATCTCCGCAAGGCGGCAACTGTCGCCCGGGACGGCTTTACGGATGCAGGACATGGTCGTGGCTCCTTATATTGTACTGTCTATACTGTAACGCAACCGGTCGTCATTTGCAAACGGTTTTCCCTCGCCCCCCCTCTTTGAACGATTCGCGCGATCGCCATTTCGCGCCGCCCAATTCAAAATAGCACGGTATTTCAATATGTTTTACTTTTTTTTAGCAAAGGATTCTATTGTCAAATCCTCTTTTTTTTGATATAGTGTTCAATAATAGGGGGAAAAAAGGGTATGCCGAATTTCTTGGAGGGTCTTCCCAAGGAGAAAGTGCAGCTGCTGTACATCCTGAAAGCCGCCCGGACGGAGCTGACGGAGCAGCAGTTCTATCAGTGCGCCTATGAGTGCGCGGGCATGACATGGTTTTCCTTCCACGATGTGGTGGGCGATCTGGAGCAAAACGGGGACATCGTCTATGAGCGCCGCCCTTTCGGCGCCTGCGCCTATTTGACGGAACAGGGAAAAATGACCCTGGCCATGTTTGAAAAGGGCCTTACGTACTCCCTTAGGGAAAGCATCGACGCGTATATGAAGCGGGCCGCCTCCCAGTTTCGCCAGGAGCGGGAGCTGGTCTCCCAGGATGAACCGCTTCCCGGCGGCGGCATACTGGTCCGTCTCAAAGCTCTGGAGGGAGATCGGGTGCTGCTGGAGATCGACATGACAGTAGCCTCTCTGGAGGAATCGCTGACCATACGAAAGAACTGGCAGCAGCAGAGCATGCAGCTGTACGATACCATTTACGACGCACTGACGAACAAGGAAGAGTAGGGATCGAAATGGAAATAGATCTGACGAAACTCAATCCTCCTCAACGGGAAGCGGTCACCTGCACGGAAGGTCCCCTGCTGGTACTGGCCGGCGCCGGCAGCGGCAAGACCCGCGTGCTGACCACGCGGATCGCCTATCTCATCGGTGAAAAAGGGGTAGCCCCCTACCATATCCTGGCGCTGACCTTCACCAACAAGGCCGCCAAGGAGATGAAGGAGCGGGTCCAGAAGCTGACCGGGGAAGAAGCGGGCGTGTGGCTGTTCACCTTCCATGGGTTCTGCGCCCGGCTTTTGTCCATGGAGATCGAAGCCTTGGGCTATGACAAGCGGTTCAGCATCTATGACGAGGACGATCAGCAAGCCCTCATCGGCCAAATCATCAAGGATATGAACCTGAACGACAAGGTCTTCTCCAAACGGATGCTGGCGGGCATCTTTTCCGACGCCAAAAACCACTCCCTGCGTCCTCAGGACTATCTCATTCAAAGCTATCAGCCCCGGCAGGTGACAGAAGCTTTCGCCCTCTATCAAAAGCGGTTGAAAGAGGCCAACGCCCTGGACTTCGATGATCTGCTGCTCAAGACCATCGAGCTCTTTGAAAAGCGGCCGGACATCTTGCAAAAGTATCGGGACCGGTTCCGCTATATCCTGGTGGACGAATATCAGGACACCAACATGGCCCAGTATCACATCGTGAGTTTGCTGGCCCGAGAGCATCGGAACCTTTGCGTGGTGGGCGACGACGACCAGAGCATCTACGGCTGGCGGGGTGCGGACATCCGCAATATTCTGGAATTTGAGAAGGACTTCCCCGGGGCCCATGTGGTGCGCCTCGAGCAGAACTATCGCTCCACGGACAAGATTCTGGAAGCGGCCAACCGGGTCATTGAAAACAATCGGGGCCGCAAGGATAAGCGTCTTTGGACGAACAAAACCGACGGTTTCCCCATCACGGTCTACGAGGGCCGGACGGAGCGGGAGGAAGCCGTATACATTTGCGACCGCATTCTGAACGGCCGCCGCATGGGCAGCCGGTATGACAGCTTCGCCATCCTCTATCGGACTCACGCCCAGAGCCGCATTTTGGAGATGATCCTCCAAAGCTACAGCATACCCTACAAGGTGTACGGGGGCGTCTCCTTCTTTGATCGATCCGAGATCAAGGACGTCCTCTCCTATCTTCGCCTCCTCAGCAACCCCAACGACGACGTAGCCTTCCTGCGCATCATCAACGTGCCCCGTCGGGGCATCGGCGCCGCCGCTTTGGAGGAGCTTCGAAAGGAAGCCCAACAGCGGGAGCTGTCCCTCTTTGCCGTGGTGCTGGACCCCCAGACCCTTTCCCTCCGGACCAGAGCCAAGTTTGCCCCCTTCGCCGAGATCATGGCGGCCGCCTTCGAAGAATACGGCAAGAAGTCTTTCGACCTGTTCGCGGCGGACCTCCTAAAGCGTATCGGCTACGACGCCTATCTGAAGGAGGACAAAAAGGAAAACTATGAGGTGCGTTCTGATAACGTAAAGGAGCTGTTGAGCTACATGAGCGAGTTTGAAGCCTCCTTTGACGATCCGGACGGCGATATGCTTCAGTCCTTCCTGAGCACAGTGGCCTTGTTCATGAACGCAGACAATGTGGATGAGCAAAACGGCTGCGTGAACCTGATGACCCTTCACGCAGCCAAGGGTCTGGAGTTTGACACGGTGTTCCTCTGCGGCATGGAGGATGGGCTTTTTCCCTCCGCCCAATCCAAGTTCGATCCCGAAAAGATGGAGGAGGAGCGCCGTCTCTGCTACGTGGGCGTGACCCGGGCCAGGGAGAAGCTGTACCTGACCTATGCCGGCAGCCGCATGCTCTACGGCCAGTTCACCGCCTCCCAGCCTTCCGTCTTCCTGCGGGAGATGGGCGACGCCATCCGTATCCCCGGAGAGGCCAGGAAAGAGCAGGCCGCGAAAGCGGCGCCGGCGGAGAGCTTCCATGCCCAGCCTGTCCCTCAGCGCACCGGTCCCCAGGTGTTCTTGGGCACCAAGCCTGCCACCGCTCCCAAACCTGCCGACAAGGTGCTGGACTGGAAGGACGGAGACAGGGTCCGCCACGCCATCTTCGGAGAAGGCGTCATCGAAGGGGTGGAAGGCAAAGGTTCGTCGCAGATAATACGGGTCCGGTTCAAAAACGGCGTGGAAAAACGGCTGACCGCCCTGTATGCGCCTCTTACCCGGCTGTAATACTAAGAAAGCTATGGAAAACAATACATTGCAACGAATGCAGGAGCTGGTAAACAGGCTCAACACATACGCCCGCGCCTACTATGTGGAGGATGCGCCTCTCATCTCCGACGGCGAATACGACGCCCTGGAGGCGGAGCTCATCGCCCTTGAGCAGGAGACAGGCACGGTGCTGCCGGACAGTCCCACCCACCGGGTGGGCGGCGAACCCCTGTCCAAATTTGAAGAGCATCGGCATCTTGGCCGGCTGTGGAGCCTGGACAAGGTGCGGACGCTGGACGGTATTCGGGACTGGATGGATCGGGTCAAAAAGCTGCTGGACCTTACCGAGGACCCGCTCTACGCTTTGGAATACAAGTTCGACGGTCTGACCATCAACCTGACCTACGAAAACGGCATCCTGGTCCAGGGAGCCACCCGGGGCAACGGCGTCACAGGCGAGGCTATTTTGCCCCAGCTCAAGACCATTCGCTCGCTTCCCCTATCCATTCCCTTCCAGGGCCGTATGGAGGTCCAGGGCGAGTGCATCATGCTCCTGTCGGTGCTGAATAAATATAACAAGACCGCCAAAGAGCCCTTGAAGAACGCCCGCAACGCGGCGGCGGGGGCCCTTCGGAACCTGGATCCCCAGGTGACGGCGGAGCGGAATCTGAGCTGCTTCTGCTACAATGTGGGATATATCGAAGGCAAAACCCTGTCCGACCATCGGGAAATGATCGCCTTTCTGCGGGAGAACGGCTTTCCTGTGTCCCCCTTCATCCATTACGGCCACGGGGCAGATGAGTTCATCGAGATCATCGACCAGGTAGCCGAGGCGCGGGATCGGCTGGACTTCCTCATCGACGGCATGGTCATCAAGGTCTGCGACTTTGCCCAACGGGAACAGCTGGGGTACACGGAAAAGTTCCCCCGCTGGGCCATGGCCTACAAGTTCGCCGCGGAGGAGGCCACCACCGTCATCGAAAGCGTCACCTGGGAGGTGGGCCGCACCGGGAAGCTGACGCCCGTGGCCCATGTGACGCCGGTGGACCTGTGCGGGGTGACCGTCAGCAACGCCACGCTGAACAACTGGGACGACATCTGCCGCAAAAAGGTGGGCGTCGGTTCCACGGTCTTCATCCGCCGCAGCAACGACGTGATCCCGGAGATCCTGGGCGCGGTGCCCGGCGACATACCCAAGGCCCCCGTGGAGAAACCCACGGTCTGCCCCTTCTGCGGCGCCCACGTGGAGCATCGGGGCGTGCACCTCTACTGCACCAACCCCCTCTCCTGCCGGCCCCAGATCATCTCCCGCCTCGCTCACTTCGCGAGCCGGGACGCCATGGACATCGACACCTTTGCGGACAAGACCGCTGAACAGCTGTTCCATGAGCTGAACGTGGCCACCATCCCGGAGCTGTACACCCTGCGGCGGGAGCGGTTGCTGCAGCTGGAAGGGTTCGGAGAGAAGAAGGCTCAAAACCTGCTCACCGCTCTGGAGAACAGCAAGCATCGGCCCCTCAGCGCATTCCTGAACGCCCTGGGCATCCCCAACGTGGGCGTGAAGACCGCCCGGGACCTGTCGCTGACCTTCGGCTCGTTGGATAAGCTCCGCAACGCCACTTTTGAGGAGCTCATCGCCATCGAGGACGTGGGTGACATCGTGGCGGAGAGCGTGCTGTCCTTCTTCCATGACCCGCGGATCAGCCGCCAGATCGACGATCTCATCGCCTACGGGGTCTCCCCGGCGGCGGACCGAGCGGCCACGGATTCTCCCATCAGCGGCAAGACCATCGTCATCACCGGCACCCTCCCCACCCTTAGCCGGAAGGAAGCGGAGGATCTGATCCAGAATCACGGCGGCAAGGCGGCGGGCAGCGTCAGCAAGAAGACCGACTACGTTTTGGCCGGCGAGGCCGCGGGCAGCAAGCTCACCAAGGCCCAGCAGCTGGGCATCCCCGTGATCGACGAACAAACGCTATTGGATTGGTTGAAATGAGGATCGGAAAACTGGAAAACAGCGAGCTGGAATCGCTGATCCTGTCAAAGTTCAGAAAGATTCGTCCCGAGTCCCTGACCGTGCCCCGGGTGGGTGAGGATTGCGCCGCTTTGGACATGGGGGGCGATCTGATCGTCATGAGCATGGACCCCATCACCTCCTCCGGGGATACAAGCCTGGGGGTATTGAGCGTTCATGTCAACTGCAACGACGCCATCTGCATGGGCGCGGAGCCCGTGGGCCTGCTGGTGACGCTCCTGCTGCCGCCGGACTATCCCACAGAGAGGATCGGCCGCATTGCAGACGATCTTGCCGCCGCCGCCCGTGTGGCCCATGTGGACATCCTGGGCGGGCATACCGAGTTCACCGACGCCGTGACCCGGCCCATTACCTGCACCAGCGTGGTCGCCCGGATGCCTAAAGACAGGCAGCTGACCGGGATACGGCCCGGGGACGACCTGGTGATGACCAAGACCGCCGCTTTGGAGGGAACGGCCATTTTGGCCACCGAGCATGGGGACAGGCTGTCCGCCCTGCCCTCTTCGCTGCTGCAGGAGGCGGAGGGATATTTTTCCCTGCTCTCCGTGGTTCCCGAAGGCAAGGTGGCCCTCGATCACGGCTGCCATGCCATGCACGACGTCACCGAGGGCGGGATCCTGGGGGCGGCCTGGGAAATCTGCTACGCCGGAGGCCTGGGGCTGCGGCTGGATAAAAGTGCAATACCGATGACGGAGGCCACCCGCCGCATTGCTGAAACCGCCGGGATCGACCCTCTGCGCCTGTTGGGCAGCGGGAGCCTGCTCATCGCTTGCCCGGATGGAGCCGCCATGACGGAGGCCCTGCGTCAGGCCGGCATCCCCGCCGCCGTGATCGGCGCCGTGGCGAGATCCGGTTTTTCCGATATCGACGGTACCGATATCGATCCGCCCCGTGAGGACGCTTTGTACGACGCGTTCCTGCCATAAGATTGGTACTTGCACAGATAAGCGTTTCTATGCTATAATGATATAGTTTTGGGAGGTAGCTTATGTACAGCATGACCGGATACGGACGCGGTATGGCGTCCAAAGAGGGCCGCGAGCTCACCATTGAGCTCAAAAGCGTCAATAACCGGTTCTTGGATATCGGCATGAAACTGCCCCGCCAGCTTTCCTTTTTGGAGGACAGCCTGCGCAAGCTCCTCAACGACGCCCTGAGCCGAGGCCACGTGGATGTGTTCGTCAACTACCGGAACCTTCGGAGCGACGCAAAGACCGTTCGGGTGGACGAAGCCCTGCTCAAGGCCTATCTTGCCTCCGCCCGGGAGAGCGCCCAAGACCTGGGTCTGACGGACGATCTCACCCTGTCTCGAGTCCTGACTCTGCCCGATGTGACCACCATCCTGCCCGCCGACGAGGATCAGCAGGCTTTGGCGGATCTGGGCCGGGAAGCCATGACCATGGCCATCGAAAACCTGAAGGCCATGCGTCTTAAGGAGGGCGAACGGCTGAAGCTGGATCTGTCTGCCCGCATGGACGCCATGACCGGCTTTGCCGCCGCCATCGAGAAACGGGCTCCCGCCGTTGCGGAGGAATACCGGACGAAGCTCACCGCCCGCATCGAGGAAATGCTCGGCGAGACCGAGGTGGACCGGTCCCGTCTCGCCACAGAGGTGGCAATTTTCGCTGATCGGGCTGCCATCGACGAGGAGATCGTGCGGCTCAACACCCACCTGATCCACTTCAGGGAGCTGCTGGCAGCCGGCGAGCCCGTGGGCCGGAAAATGGATTTTTTGGTCCAGGAGATGAATCGGGAGTGCAACACCATCGGATCGAAGGCCAACGACGCGGAGCTCACCAGCATCGTGCTGCTCTGCAAGGCTGAGATCGAAAAGCTGCGGGAGCAGATCCAAAATATCGAATGAGAGAGGGGAATCCCATGAAAGAGCAGAGAAACGGGTTACTATTGGTTGTTTCCGGGCCTTCCGGTGTGGGCAAAGGGACGCTGGTCAAGGCCCTCATGGAGCGCAACAGCCGGATCAAAACGTCCGTGTCCGCCACCACCCGCGCGCCCCGTCCCGGAGAGATCGACGGCATCCACTACTTCTTCAAAACGGAGGAGGAGTTCAAAGGCATGGTGGATCGGGGCGAGTTTCTGGAATATATCCACGTGTTCGGCAGCAAGTACTATGGCACCCCCCGTACCTTTGTGGAACAGCAGCTCTCGGAAGGGTACGACGTGATTTTGGAGATCGACGTCCAGGGCGCCATGAAGGTGAAGCAGGCCTTCCCCGACGCGGTGCTGATCTTCATCACCGCCCCCAGCATGAGCGAGATCAAATCCCGTCTCATCGGCCGGGGCACGGAGACCATGGAACAGGTGGAGAAACGTTTTGCCACCGCCTTTGAGGAGATCAAGATGATCCCTCATTACGACTATGTGGTGGTCAACGACATGATCGACAAGGCCGTTCACCACCTGGAGGCCATTTTGGAAGCGGAACGGTGTCGCACCGGCCGCAGCGCATATTTGACGGAAGCAATCGAGGAAATTGGGAGGTAAACCATTATGATGAATCGTCCGCCGGTCATGGAATTGGCTCAGAAAGCCGGTTCCCGTTATCAGTTGGTGACCGCTGTCGCCAACCGGGCCCGTCAACTGCAGGATGATCCTGACACCCTGGGGAACAACAAGCCCCTGTCCATGGCTGTGGAAGAGCTGTATGAGGATAAGCTCATCGTCATTCCCTCCAAGGAGGCGTAAGGAGATCCTACACTGACCTGGCCCGCTTCGCACCAAGTTACGAAGCGGGCATTCTTTACATGAGTGAAACGCACGCCGAAAGGAGGGATCGGATGTTTGCCAAGGTGATCGTGGATATCGCTCACGCGGCGGTGGATCGGGCATTCACCTATCGCATCCCCGAGGGGTTGGAGGTCCTCCCCGGCCATCATGTGCTCCTTCCTTTTGGGCAGGGCAACCATGTGAAGGAAGGTTTTGTCCTGTCCGTCTCGGAAAAAAGCGGACTGGGAGAGGATGTGTCCGTCAAGGACGTGCTCTCCTGCCTGGAGCCCTACACGGTGCTGCTGCAGTCGCAGATCGCTCTGGCCGAATGGATGCAGGAGGCCTACCACTGTCTGCTGGTGGACGCCCTTCGGCTCATGATCCCGGCCCAGCTTCGGGGCAGCCGCATCCATGAAAAGCGGGAGCGGATCGTGTATCTTGCCGATCCTGCCGCCGACTTTGCATCCAGATCCCATCTGCAGACGGAAGTGGTGGCCCTGCTCAAAAAAACCGGCCAACCCATGTCTGTGCGGGACATCCAGGCGTTTGTGCCCGGCGCCTCGGCGGCCATCACCGCTCTGCTCAAAAAACGGGTGCTGTCGGAGAGCAGCTTCACTGTGTTCCGCCGTCCGGAGTACGGCGCGCAGCAGGTAAACATCCCTGAGCTCACCCCGGAACAGGATCAAGCCCTGACCGATGTGGAATCCCTCTCTTCCGGCCAGACAGCCCTGCTGTACGGCGTCACGGGCAGCGGCAAGACGGAGGTGTATCTGCGGTGCATCGAAGCGTGTCTGCAAAGAGGCCAGGGCGCCATCGTGCTGGTACCGGAGATCGCTCTGACGCCCCAGACCGTAGGCCGGTTTGCCGCCCGCTTTGGGGACAGGATCGCGGTGCTCCACAGCCGCCTGTCCGCCGGGGAGCGGTTCGACGAATGGCGGCGCATCCGCCTGGGCAAAGCCTCCATCGTCATCGGCGCCCGCAGCGCCGTGTTCGCGCCCGTGGAAAACCTGGGCCTCATCATCATCGACGAGGAGCACGAATCGAGCTATCAAAGCGAGATCACGCCCCGGTATCATGCGTTGGACATCGCCCGGCGGCGGGTCAAGATGAGCCAAGGCAGGCTCCTGCTGGGCAGCGCCACGCCCTCGTTGCTGAGCTATTACCGTGCTCTGAACGGCAGCTATAAGCTCATAGAGCTGAAGCATCGGGTGGGGGGACGGCCCCTGCCCACGGTGACCATCGCTGATATGCGGGCTGAGTTTTTGAACGGCAACAACGGCATCTTTTCCTCCTTGCTGCTTTCAAAGCTGGGAGAATGCCTAAGGCAGGGGCACCAGGCCATGCTGTTCCTCAATCGGCGGGGATACTCCACCTTCGTCTCCTGCAGAGCCTGCGGCTATGTGTTGACCTGCGACAACTGCGACATCTCTATGACCTACCATAAAGCGCAGAACGCGGTCCGCTGCCACTACTGCGGAGCTCGAAAACCGCTGCCGTCCGTCTGCCCCAACTGCGGCAAGCCCTTCATCAAATACTTTGGTATCGGTACGGAACAGGTGGAGGAACAGATACAGAAATGGTTCCCCGGCACGCGCACGGCCCGCATGGATGCGGATACGGTGGCCCATCGGGACGCCTATGAACAGATCCTGTCCGCTTTCGGACGGGGAGATGCTCAGATCCTCATCGGCACGCAGATGATCGCCAAAGGCCACGACTTCCCCAACGTGACGCTGGTGGGCGTGATCGCCGCCGACACCACGCTGAACTTCCCCGATTACCGCAGCGGCGAACGGACCTTCCAGCTCCTGACCCAGGTTTCCGGTCGGGCGGGGCGGGACAGGAGCCCGGGACAGGTGGTCATGCAAACCTATGTGCCCGATCACCCCGTGCTCCAATTTGCCCGGGTCCAGGATTACGCAGGGTTCTACCAGTATGAGATCGCTCAGCGAAAAAAATGCCTCTACCCTCCCTTCTCCCTGTTCATCCGGCTGCTGCTCTCCGGTGAAAACGAGGACGCCCTGATCGAACGAGGGAAGGAATACGCCAAGGTGCTGGAGGCGGACATAAAAACAGCCCTCGGCGCAGACGGACAGGGCGACCTGCTGCTGTTGCTCGCCGCCCCCGCTCCCATTGCCCGTATCGCCGGGCAGAACCGGTATCAGATATTGGTGAAGCTCCTCCGGACCAAGCGGCTTCCCCAGGCTCTTCACGCCGTGTATGACTTTGAGACCTCCCACCGGGAGGATGGTTTTTTGAAGATCGAGATCAATCCACAGGATATGTTTTAGATAATTGAGGTATAGAATGGAACAAACACCGAAGATAAAAAAGCGATCCCCCTGGCGCCTGTTCTTTCGGGTACTGCGCCCCTACTGGGGATATCTGATATTGTCCGCCCTGTTCGTGCTGCTGGCGACCATCTGCGTGTATCTCGCGCCGTTCGTGACCAGCTTCACGCTGGACTATGTGATCCGGGGCGTGGATCCCCATATCCCTGAACCCATCTTCCGGCTGGTGGAACGGCTGGGCGGGCGGGAATATTTCGCCGAACACCTGATTCTCTGCGGCGCTGCCTACCTGCTTTTTACCGTGCTGAACGGGCTTTTCACGTACCTTCGGCGCAGGTCCACGGCGTACGCTTCCGAAGGCATGGCCAAAAACCTCCGAGACGAGCTGTACGCGCACATCAACGCCGTGCCCTATGACTACCATAAGCATGTGTCCACCGGCGATCTGGTCCAGCGATGCACCTCCGACGTGGAGACGGTGCGGCGGTTTCTGAGCGTCCAGATGATGGACATCCTGCGGACGGCGGTCATGTTCTTCACGGCCCTTGTGATCCTTCTGCGCATCCATGTGACCATGGCTCTCATCTCCATGGTCACGCTGCCCTTTTTGGTCGTGTCCTCCTTCGTCTACTTCCGCTATGTGCAGAAGTATTTCAAGGACGCGGACGAGGCGGAGGGCCAGCTGTCCGCCGCCCTGCAGGAGAATCTGACGGGGGTGCGCATCGTCCGAGCGTTTGGGCAGGAGCGAGCGGAGTATGAGAAGCTGACGAAGCTGAACGCCAAGACCCGGGACGCCAACATCCGGCTCAATCGGCTGTTGGGCTACTACTGGGGCATGTCAGACGCCGTAGGCTTTGCGCAGATCGGCATCTCCCTGGCGGCTGGCGTCTATTTCTGCGCCAAGGGCACCATGACGCTGGGCCTCGTGACCCTCTTCTCCACCTACACCACCATGCTCACCTGGCCCGCGCGACAGCTGGGCCGCATCTTATCCGACATGGGCAAGGCCTCCGTGTCCCTCAAGCGGCTCACTGAGATCATGGATGCCGCGCCGGAGACGGAGCCAGGCAAGGCCCTTACAGTGGACATGACCGGGGACATCCGCTTCGACCACGTATGCTTCGGCTACGATGCCCCGGACGACGTGCTGAAGGACATCTCCTTCACCGTGAAGCCCGGCGAGACGGTGGCCATCCTGGGCGCTACGGGCTCCGGCAAGAGCAGCCTGGTGCAGCTTTTGCAGCGACTCTACACCTGCACACGGGGTAAGATTACCATCGGCGACGTGGACATCAACGACATCGACCACGCCTGCCTTCGCCGGAACATCGGGATAGTGCTCCAGGAGCCCTTCCTCTACTCCCGCTCCATACGGGATAACATCCGCATCGTGAACCCCACTGCCACCGACACCGAGGTAGAAGAGGCGGCCCGCATCGCCGCCGTCCACGACGTGATCATGGGCTTTGAGAAGGGATACGACACCCTGGTGGGCGAGCGGGGCGTGACCCTCTCCGGCGGCCAGCTCCAGCGGGTAGCCATCGCCCGGACCCTGATGCAGAAGGCGCCCATCCTGATCTTCGATGATTCCATGAGCGCCGTGGACACGGAGACCGACGCCAAGATCCGGGACGCCCTCTACGGCATGAAGCGGGACGGCATCCTCTTTATCATCTCCCACCGCATCACCACCCTCTGCGAGGCCGACAAGATCCTGGTCCTGGAGGGCGGTCGGTTGGTGGACATGGGCACCCATGAGGAACTGATTCAGAAACCCGGGCTCTATCGGCGCATCGCCGAGATCCAGGACGCCCTGCCGAAAGGAGGTGACGCGGCGTGAGTTATCAGGAAGAACAGGATTTTACAAACGAACGGGTGGACCCCAAGCTGTGGAAACGGCTCTACGCCTACGCCTGGCGCAATAAGAAGACCTTCATCATGACCATTGTCTGCCTGCTCTACGTGGCGCTGGCAGACTCCCTCTACCCCTTGCTGACCAACTACGCCGTGGACCGGTTCATCATCCCCGGTAAGAGCGACGGCACCTGGCTGTTTTTGCTGATCTATATCGCTCTGGCCTTCAGCCAGGGCTTCGGCACGCTGGGATTCATTACCCGCTGCGGCCGGATGGAGATGAACATCTCCTACGACATCCGGCAGGACGGATTTCTGAAGCTGCAAAACCAGTCCTTCTCCTATTTTGACAAGACGGCCGTGGGGTATCTCATGGCCCGGATGGTCAGCGACGTGAGCCGGCTCTCCGAGATGGTGGCCTGGAGCATGGTGGACCTCCTCTGGTCCTCCTGCTACGCGCTCCTGTGCCTCATCATCATGCTCATCGCCTTCTTTATGGAGCGGGCGATCCTCAAGTATCAGCGAGAGGCGCGCAAGCACAACAGCCGGATCACGGGCGCCTTCAACGAGGGCATCATGGGCGCCATGACCACCAAGACGCTGGTCTATGAGGAGGAAAACGCCCGAGAGTTCCGGGAGATCACCCAAAGCATGCGCAAGGCCTCTATCAAAGCGGCCCTGATCAACGCCGTCTTCTTCCCCCTGGTTATCTCCCTCGGCGCAGTCGGCACCAGTCTTGCTCTGTATCTTGGCGGCAAGGGCGTCCTGGACCCGGGCCACGCCTTCATAGGCGAGATCTCCGCCGGTACCCTGGTGGCCTTCATCACCTACGCGGCCAGCCTCTTCGATCCCATCCAGCAGTTCGCCTCTATCTTTGCGGACTTTCAGAGCGCCCAAGCCTCGGCAGAGCGGGTCGTTGGGTTAATCGACGCCCCCATCCAGGTCCAGGACGCTCCCGAAGTGGTGGAGAAGTACGGCGATGTGATCCATCCCAAGCGGGAGAACTGGGAGCCCATCTTGGGCCATATCCGCTTTGAGCATGTAAACTTTGCCTATAATCCGGAGGAGCCTGTGCTCACGGACTTCAACCTGGATATCCAAGCGGGACAAACCATCGCCCTGGTGGGCGAGACCGGCGCCGGCAAGAGCACCATTGTCAATCTGATCTGCCGGTTCTATGAGCCCACGGCAGGCGCCATCTACATCGACGGCAAGGACTATCGGACCCGGTCCCAGCTCTGGCTCCAGAGCAGCCTGGGGTACGTGCTTCAGTCCCCCCATCTGTTCTCCGGCACCATTGCGGACAACATCCGCTACGGCCGGCCCGACGCCACCTTGGAAGAGGTGAAGGAAGCCGCCCGTCTGGTCCACGCGGAGAATTTCATCCTGGAACAGGCCAAGGGGTATGACACGGAGGTGGGCGAAGGCGGCATCCGCCTGTCCACGGGCCAGAAGCAGCTCATCTGCTTCGCCCGGGTCATACTGGCCGACCCCCGCATCTTCGTGCTGGACGAGGCCACCAGCTCCATCGATACGGAGACGGAGCAGCTCATCCAGGAAGCCATCACCACCGTCCTGAAGGGACGGACCAGCCTGGTGGTGGCTCACCGGCTCTCCACCATCCGCAACGCTGACCGCATTCTCGTCATCCGTGGCGGGAAGATCCAGGAGAGCGGCACCCACGAGGAGCTGATTGCCCTGGGCGGCTACTACCACGATCTCTACGAACACCAGTTCCGGGAGGAACGGCTCCACAGCGCCATGAAGGACGCGGGGATGGAGTAAATCGAACCACATAAAAAAGGAGCGAGGATCCCTCGCTCCTTTTGCTTATATGGCGTCAGACGTATTCCACCTCGATCTTGCCGAAGGACACATCCCCGGTGATCCGGATTTGGATCTCAGCGGCAGGGTTCCCCGGCGGGCACTCGCACCCGCCAAAGGCGGCCTTGCACATGGCCTTGGCGCCTACCGCGGCCGGGAGCCGAACGGTGAGAGAGCCGAAGGAGATGTCCGCGTCGATCTGGGCGCCGTTTTGGATCTCCGCCTCAGTGAGGTCCAGAACCAGGCTGCCGAAGGAGGAATCCACCTTGGCGCCGGTGAAGGGATTTCCGGGCTGGACCCGCTTGGTCTGGCTGGAGAAAGCCGAATCAATGTGGATGAAGCCGCCCTCGTCCGTGCAGTCGAAGACCGGGTCGCCCTTCTCCACCTCGAAGAGGCCGCTGTCCTTCTTGTCCCGCTTGGGCAGGAGGAAGTGCAGGAGGATGGTGATGCCGATGAGGATCAGCGCCACCGGCCAGGCCATGGCCCAGGTGAGCCGATACTGGGCCGGGATGATGTGCAGATTGAACAGGAGCATGTATGCGCCAAACAGGAACAGGCCGATGCTGACCGGGTTCAGCTCCGAACGGCAGGCCAGGATGCCCATGCAGGCCACCAGGAAGGGCCAAAGCACGCTCCAGAATGTGATGCCCTCCCCCAGTTGGATCACATGAAGCGCATTCAGCAGGAAGACCACGCCGATAGCCATGAGCAGCAGGGCAAAGATCACTTTCTCCGCCTTGTTCAGCTTCAGGCGGACGGACACATGGTGCTTTCCGCCGGCTTTAGCCTCTGCCTCATATGGTTGTATAGGCGCCCGGCCCAGCAGCTCGTCCGTGGTGACGCCCAAAGCCTCCGCCAGCTGGGGCAGTATAGAGATGTCGGGGCAGGAGAGATCGTTCTCCCACTTGCTCACCGCCTGGGCCGTGACGCCTACCTGCTGTGCCAGCTGCTCCTGGGTCATGCCCTTGCTCTTGCGCAGATCGCTGATCCGCTTTCCCATGGTCTCCTTGTATTCCATAGCGACCTCCCGTGTTTTTTGTTGGCTTCATCATACCACAAAAGATGCGGTTGGGGTATCATCCGATGAGATAATTTGTATTTTTTCGTATCAACCAGCGGTTGAGTGCCGCTCAACCGCACAAAAATGGCGTGATTTCTTTACAAAAGGCCCGGGGCAAGGTATAATAACATGATGTATATAGGAGGAGTATGCCATGGCGATCAGGACCATTCGCAAGGAGAAGGATCCTTGCCTGTATAAGAAGTGCCGGGAAGTCACCGCCTTTGATGAACGGCTGTCCCAGTTGATCGACGATATGTTCGATACCATGTACGACGCGGACGGCGTGGGCCTGGCCGGGCCCCAGGTGGGGGTGCTGCGCCGGGTGGTGGTCATTGACGTGGGCGGTCCTGAAGGGGAGAACGCTCCGGTAGAAATGGTGAACCCCCGTATCCTGGAATCCTCCGGCCTCCAGGGGGGTATGGAGGGCTGTCTCTCCTTCCCCGGTCAAAGCGGTTACGTGGAGCGTCCGAACTATGTGAAGGTGGAAGCATACGACCGCCATGGCGATCTGTATGAATATGAGGGCGAGGGGCTCTTCGCCCGGGCCGTTTTCCATGAATGCGACCATCTGGACGGAAAGGTGTACCTGCCCCTGGTGAAGGAACCGCCTGCTGATTTCAAGGGAGAGGAATAGCTCATGCGCATCGCTTTTTTCGGCACCCCGGAATTCGCTGTACCCACGCTGCAGGCTTTGGCGAGAACAGACCACACGCTGGCCGTGTTCACCCAGCCGGATCGCCCCGTGGGACGCAAGGCCATCCTGACGCCGCCGCCGGTGAAGGCTGCAGCGCTGGAACTGGGGCTGCCGGTGTATCAGTTTGAAAAGATTCGAAGCGCTGAGGGCTGCGCCGCCATCCGCGCCTTTGGGCCCGATCTCTACGCCGTGGTGGCTTTCGGCCAGCTGTTCAGCGAGGAGAACCTGTCCATCCCGCCCCTCGGGGCCATCAACGTCCACGGCTCCCTTCTGCCCCTGTATCGGGGCGCCTCTCCCATGCAGCAAAGCGTCATCGACGGGCAGGCCGTGGTGGGCGTGTCCACCATGCAGCTGGTGAAGCGCATGGACGCCGGGGATGTGCTGATGACGGCCGAGACGCCCCTGGGCGAGAACGAGACCTATGGTGAGCTGTCCGTCCGTTTGGCGGAGCTGGGCGCTTCGCTGTTTCTCAAGACCCTGGATGCTTTGGAGCGCGGCGATCTGACGCCTCAACCTCAGGACGAGGCAAAGGCCACCTACTGTAGGATGCTGACCCGGGACAGCGGGAAGATCGACCTTGCCGCCTCAAGACAGGTCATACACAATCTGATCCGAGGCACCAACCCCTGGCCCGGAGCCTATGCTCTGCTGGGTGAGGAGAAGCTGAAGCTGTGGCGCACCGTGCTTTCGGATGCGGAAGCTCCCTCCGGGCTGCCCGTGGGCGGGCTCTTCGGGGACGCCAGAAAGGGGCTGTTCCTCCACTGTGCGGACGGAGCCCTGGAAATCACCGAATTGCAGGCCCCCGGCGGCAGGAAGCTGGACGGGAAAGCCTTCCTGCGGGGGAAGAACATCGTCGGGAGCGTGCTTTCATGAACAGCCCTCGCAGGGATGCCCTGCAGGTCTTCATGGACGTGGTGGAGGACGGCGCTTACGCCAACCTTCGGCTGAAGGATATCCGCCGCTCACCCGAGGAGCAAGCCTACGTGAGCTCCCTGGTGTACACCGCATTGGAGCATGTGAAGTGGGCGGACTACATGCTCTCCTTCTATGTGAAGCCCCAGAAGAAAGCGGTCCGAAACATCCTGCGCCTGGCCGTGGCGGAGCTGTTCTTCATGGATACCCCGGACTACGCCGTAGTGAACGGGGCCATACAGCTGTGCAAGGAGTGCGGCAAGGGCGCCTTGTCCGGGCTGGTGAACGCTGTCATGCGGCGGATGCTGCGGGAGAGGGACAGCCTCCCTCCCCTGCCGGACGATCCGATCGCCCGGTTGTCCATCCAGTTTGGATGCCCTGAGTGGATCGTGAAGGAATGGCTGAACCGGTTCGGGGAACCGGACACGGTCAAGCTGCTTTCCCAGGAACCGCCCGCCATGGAGGTCCGGGCTCAGTGGCCCTTCACCAGTGAGGAGCTGGCAGCTCAGCTGCCCATCCCCTATGACCGGGGCCGGGTGGACGACAACTGCTTCCGGCTGAGCGAGAGCCTCCCCGTCGCCTCCCTGCCTTTGTTCCGGGAGGGAAAGATCGCCGTCCAGGGCGAGGGCGCCATGGTCATCTGCCGATTCATGGGCGACATGCGGGGCAAGAAGGTGCTGGACGCCTGCGCCGCGCCCGGTGGCAAGTCCGCCTACCTCTGGTCCCTGACGGAGGGTGACATCGACCTCACGTGCTTCGAGCTCCATCCCCATCGGGTGGAGCTCATGGCGCGGACCTTCGCCCGGCTCCATGTGACGGCGAAATGCGAAGCGAAGGACGCTACCCAAATACCCGCAGACGCCGTTCCCTCCTTCGACGCGGTGCTGCTGGACGTGCCCTGCTCCGGGCTAGGCCTCATTCGGGAGAAGCCGGACGTAGCATTGCACCGGGAGGAACAGGCTATCGACGCCCTATGTCAGACCCAGGCGGCGCTGCTCGCCGGCTGTTCCCGGCTGGTACGCCCCGGCGGGACACTATGTTACAGCACCTGCACCATCTCCCTGCGGGAGAACGAGCAGCAGGTGTCGGCCTTTTTGAAGGCTCATCCGGATTTTGCGCTGGACGACCAACGTCAGCTCCTGCCCCAGCGGGATGGGACCGGCGGATTCTATATGGCAAGGATGAAACGATGTATCTGACTGACTTGGACAAAGCCGGCATCGCCGCCCTTATAACGGAATGGAACCAGCCTCGTTTTCGCACCGATCAGGTGATGGCGTGGCTCAATAAGGGCGCTCGTCCGGAAGAGATGACCAACCTGCCCAAAGCCCTGCGGGAGAAGCTGTCCTCCCTTCCCTACGGCGGCAGCGTCATCGAGCGGAAGCTCATCTCCCCCAAGGATGGGACGGTCAAATACCTGTTTCTGCTGGAGGACGGGAACCTGGTGGAGGGGGTGCTGATGCACTACAACTACGGGAACACCGCCTGCATCTCCACCCAGGTGGGCTGCCGCATGGGCTGCAAGTTCTGTGCCTCCACGTTGGAAGGCTGCGTGCGGGACCTGCGCCCCGGCGAAATGCTGAGCTTTCTCAAGCTCATGGAGCAGGACGAACCGCCCCGGGAGGGCTGGAGCCGATCCGTGACCAACATCGTGCTCATGGGCAGCGGCGAGCCGTTGGACAACTATGACAACGTGGTGACCTTCCTCAAGCGCGTGACCAGTCCCGACGAGTTGAACATCAGCCCTCGGAACATCTCCCTGTCCACCTGTGGGTTGGTGCCGAAGATATACCGATTCATGGAGGATGCGCCCCACGTGACCCTGTCCATCTCTCTCCACGCCCATTCCGACGAGGTGCGGAGGACCATGATGCCCATCGCCAACGTGTACCCCATCGGGGATCTGATCGAGGCGGCGCGGGTCTATGCGGAAAAGACGGGCCGCCGAGTGGTGTTTGAATACGCTCTGGTGGAGGGTGTGAATGATTCCCGACAGGACGCCGCGGCATTGGCTAAGCTCCTCAGAGGCATGATCTGCCATGTGAATCTGATCCCCCTCAACAGCGTGAAGGAGCGGTCGCTCCTGGGGGTGACCCGAGCCCATGCGGAGGCGTTTGCCGGATGGCTGGAAAAGGAGCATGTTTCCGCCACCGTGAGAAGGGAGATGGGCGCCGATATCGACGGTGCTTGCGGACAGTTGAGAAGGAGGGTGATCCATGAGATACAGTAGCCTTTCGGAAAAGGGACGTCGTCCCAACAACGAGGATGTGGTGTTCACTCGCTTTGATCCCCGATATCCTTTGCTCGCCGCCGTTTCCGACGGCATGGGCGGCCACGCGGCGGGAGAAATCGCCAGCCGCATGTCCATCGAAGCCCTGGACACCTGGACCAGGGAGCTCTGCGACGCGCCCCAAAATGTGCTGGTGGACGCCTTCTTCAATGCCAACGCCCAGGTCATCTCCGCTGCCGAAGCGGATCGAAAGCTGCGGGGCATGGGCGCCACGATGGTGGCCGCCATCTTCTATCACGATCATTTTATCACCGCCAATATCGGCGATTCCCGGCTGTATCTGGTGTCATCGGGGGAGATCCGGCAGGTCACCTTTGACCATTCCTATGTGCAAGAGCTGGTGCGCCGGGGCTTTCTCACCGCGGAGGAGGCCCGGAACCACCCCAGAAAGAATGTGATCACCCGCTGTATCGGCAGCGAAGCATCCTTTGAGCCGGATGTGTTCTATACCCGTTGGAACCCGAAGGATTTGGTCATCCTTTGCTCTGACGGTCTCTGCGATGCGCTTCGGGACGAGGACATCCTCGCCCTGGTGCAGCAGCAAAGCGATTTGGATTCCCTTTGCCGGGCTCTGGCGGACGCCGCCTATGAAAAGGGCAGCGCCGATAATATCTCCCTCATCCTTGTGTGCAACGAAGGGGGTGTGTCGCTGTGATGCCGGATATCATCGACGGCAAATACCGGGTCATTCGGGAGATTGGCAGCGGCGGTATGGCCCACGTCTACCGGGCCATCAACATGTCCTCCCGGAAAGTCGTTGCTGTGAAGATGCTGCGGGAAGAGTATCTGAACGATCAGGAGTTCCTGCGCCGCTTTGAACGGGAAGCCAAGGCCAGCCTGGCTCTGTCCCATGAAAACATCGTTCGCGCCTATGGTGTGGGGGATGACAACGGCGTCCCCTATATCGTTCTTGAATACGTGGAGGGCAAGACCCTCAAGGATCTGATACGGGAAAGCCCCGGCGGCCATCTGTCCGTACAGCAGTCCATCGGCATCTGCAGCCAGATCCTGGACGCCCTCTCCTATGCCCATGCCCACGGGATCATCCATCGGGACGTCAAGCCCCAGAACGTGATCGTAACCAATCGGGGCCGGGCCAAACTGGCTGACTTCGGCATCGCCCGGGAGGTCACCGCCAGCACCGTGACCTTTGCCGGCAAAAACGTGATCGGCTCCGTGCACTACATCTCTCCCGAACAGGCCAAGGGCTTGCCCGCCACGGAGGAGAGTGATATCTACTCCGCCGGCATCTCCCTATACGAGATGCTCACCGGCACCGTCCCCTTCATCGGCGACACCACGGTTGCCACGGCGCTGATGCACCTGTCCGCAAAGCCTGTTCCGCCTCGGGAACTGAACCCATCCGTGCCTCCGGCCCTCAACGATATCGTGCTCCGCGCCATCGAAAAGGAACCCGGCCTGCGCTATTCCAGCGCCAAGCTCATGCGCTCGGACTTGATCCGGTCTCTGTCCCATCCCGACGGCACCTTCGCCCGGGACAGAGAGTCCACCGAATCCAAGACCCCCGGACGTCGGATGTCCCTGTCCGTGTACGCCTGGATATCCATATCCGTGTTCACGCCCATTCTGGTGATCTTCCTGGCCTATCTCGGCTTCGTCAATCACTGGTGCGCGCCCAAGGAGGAAACGGCGGCCGTCGATCTGACGGAAGCGACCTCTCAGGCCACCATGGCCAACGTCACCGTAACGGCGCTGCCATCCGCGTCCCCGGCGGGCAAGCGCATGCCCACCGTCATGGGGCAGCGGCTGGATGACGCGCTGAAGTCTCTTCACGACGTGGGATTTACGGATATCTATGTCTCCACGGAGTATGTCGAGAACGATCCCCGTGCCGGTACCATCGTCCAACAGAGCCAGATGGCGAACACCGTCCCCAACACGGCGGAGCCGGTGTACATCACGCTCCTTTTGGAAAAACGCGGCAAGTATAAGGCGGACGTCGCCTTTATGCTGGACATTCCCGAGAACGATTCCCGCGTACAGATCGTGTACAGGACCAGCAGCACGAACAACATCGACTATTCAGTGATCCTCTATGAGACGGTGCGCACCAAGGAGAACATGGTGTCCATCAGCGCCACTCTCTACAGCAACGATCCGGCCACCCGCACGCTGTATCTTCTGGTGAACGGGGCGGAAGTTCGCACCCAGGACGTGAAGTTTACGATCGTGGAGTAAAATGCCATGGAAGGGTCTATCATAAAAGGTGTGGGCGGGTTCTACTACGTTTCCACCGATCAGGGCGTCGTCACGTGCAAAGCGAAGGGCTCTTTTCGCCGGGAAGGGCTTACGCCGGTAGTGGGGGATCGAGTCCGCATCACGGCGCACGCCTCCGGATATGCCCAGATCGACCAGATCCTGCCGCGCCGCAATCTGCTGATCCGCCCGGCCGTGGCCAACATCGACCGGCTGCTCATCGTCCTCTCCGGCCATCTTCCCGAGCCGGATTGGCTTTTGGCCGACAAGCTGATCGTTCAGGCCGCGCTGAACCGGATCGAGCCGGTGATGGTCCTCAACAAAGCGGACGAAGCGACGGCACCCATTCGGGAAGCCTTCGATCAGGACTATCGGCTGTTCCCCCGGATCATCGTGTCCGCCTTGTCGGGAGAGGGGCTGCAGGATCTTAAGGACGCCATCGCCGGCAAGATCTGCTGTTTTGCAGGGCAATCTGCCGTTGGGAAATCGTCGCTTATGAACGCTTTGCTGCCGGAGCTGAACCTCCCCGTGGGAGAATTGGCCCGCAAGACGGATCGGGGCAGGCACACCACCCGGCATGCCCAGCTCTGGCCCTGCTTCGGCGGCGCTTTGCTGGACACCCCCGGCTTCTCCCTGTATGAGCCGGAGAGTTTCGATGAGAAGCTGTTGCAGGGCTGTTATCCGGAGTTCGCTCAGGCGACCCCCTGCCGTTTTCCCGGATGCATGCACGTCAGCGAACCCGGCTGCGGCGTGAAGCTGCTGCTCGCCGACGGACGCCTGTCCCCGGCCCGATATGAACGGTATGTCCAGATCGCTCAAGACTTTACCTTCAGGAGGAAACATCAATATGATTAAGATCGCCCCCTCTATCCTTTCCGCCGACTTTGCCCGCATGGGCGAGGACGTACAGATGCTGGAAAAGCGCGGCGCCGATTGGATCCACTTTGACGTGATGGACGGCCATTTCGTCCCCAATCTGACCTTCGGTCCACCCATGTGCAAAGCCCTGCGGCCGCTGACCAAGCTTCCGCTGGACGTGCACCTCATGGTGGATCGGCCCGCCGATTGGGTGAACCCTTTTCGGGACGCGGGGGCTGACCTGGTCACCTTCCATGTGGAGGCGGAGAAGCATATCCATCGGGCGCTCCAGGCCATCCATACGGCGGGCATGAAGGCGGGTGTGGTGCTGAATCCGGCCACGCCGGTGTGCCTGTGCGAAGAGGTCCTGGAGGACTGCGATATGGTCCTGCTCATGAGCGTGAATCCGGGCTTCGGTGGACAGAAGTTCATCCCCCAGGTCTTGCACAAGATCAAAGCCTTGGCCGCTCTGAAGGCGGCGCGGGGGCTCTCCTTCGAAATAGAAGTGGACGGCGGTGTGAACGAGATCACCGCGCCGCTTTGCCGTCAGGCCGGCGCCACCGTGCTGGTGGCGGGCAGCGCCGTGTTCAACGCTCCCGACCCCGGGGAAATGATCCTGCGGCTGCGTGGCTGAGCTTCGACGCCGATTCAACCGAGTAAAAATCTTTGCCGATGCGCTGAGCCGTCGTGGGTTGGTGACCTGTGCGGCTTCCTGCGCATTTTATTCGTTTCTGTCCCTGTTTCCCCTGGCCGCTTTAGCCGCTTCGTTGGTGCCCTGCGTGGGCATCGATCAAAGAGTTCTATTCCGCTTTTTGGACCGTATTGCCCCTGTCGCCGTAGCGGCGCTGTTGAAAACGATCCTGTCCAACGTCTATGAAAATGTTTTCCCCGCCCTGCCCATTTCCCTGCTGGTTCTGCTCTGGTCCGCCGCCCAGGCATTTTCGGAGCTGTTGAAGGGGATGGCGGCCATGGCGGTGCCTTGCTGTCAAACCGGTTATCTGAAGCGGCGGCTCAGAGCCATCCTGATGACAGCAGCGCTGCTGACGACCTTGCTCCTGTCCCTGGCTATGTTGATCTTCGGAGCGCGGATCGCGCTGTTGCTGGGGATCATCTATCCTGGGCTTGCCGGCCTGCTGCGGCTCGTTCTGTGGCTTCGTTACCTCGTCATGGCAGCGCTGCTGTGGCTTCTGTTCGTTTTTCTCTATCGCTCCATCCCCGGACAACGCCTTTCCTTCCAGGAGGTGCGTTGGGGCGCCGCCCTGGCGGCGGCGGCATGGATCGTCTTTTCCGCCCTGTTCTCCCTGTACGCCGGCCGCTTATTCGATCTCACCCTGTATGGGAGCATGGCCGCCATGGCCCTCACCATGCTATGGCTCTTCTACTGCCAATATATCCTTCTGGTGGGAGCGGGACTATGCGCCTGGAAGCGCACAAAAAAGGAAGCCGTCCCTTCCTGAAACAGCTTCCTGACGGTAAACCGTGTTATTTCAGCGTGACTACCGTCACGCCCGCGTCCCCTTCCCCATAGGCGCCGATGCGATAGGACTTGACCCGAGGATGATTCTTCAGGTACGCCTGGATCCCCGCACGCAGAGCGCCGGTGCCTTTGCCGTGGATGACGTTGAATTCCTTCCGCCCGTTCCTGGCGCACAGGTCGATATATCGATCCACCTCCAACATGCCGTCGTCCACAGTCATGCCCCTGAGGTCCAAATCCATTTTCACCTCCTGGATGTCCTGCAATATGGGCTTGCCCGTCACGACCGTCCGTTTCTTCTGCGTTTTGGGCAGCGGACGCAAGTCGGACAGGGGCACATTCATCTTGATGACCCCGGCCTGGATCTGCACCATGCCCCGGGCATCGGGGGCCTTCAGGACGGTGGCGGTGTTATGGATGCTCAGGACGTGATAGCTTTCCCCGGCTCTCACCGTTTTGGGCGCCTCGCCCAGATCCTCCTCCGGCAAAGCCGCGTCCGCCAAATCGCTCTCTGAGGCTCGCATGGCATCCCGGGATTGCTGGATGGCTCGTTCCAGAGCTTTGTAGTCGATGTTTTTGACATTTCTGAGCTCCGTGATGAGCCGTTCCATCTCCCGCCGAGTTTGGCGGACGATATCCCGGGCGTCCTCGCGGGCCTTGTTCCTCAGCGCAGCCTTTTCTTCCTCCAGCTTGCGCTTCTCCTTTTCATAGTCGCTGCGCAGCTTCTCCGCTTCCCACAACGCCAATTGGGCGTCGTGACGGGCTTGCTCGGCGATACGGCGCTGTTCCTCCGCCCCGCTCAGCACGTCCTCAAAAGCCACGTCCTCCTTCTTCAAAAACTGGCGCGCCCGGTCGATGACCTCCTGAGAGAGGCCCAACCGCCGGCTGATCTCGAAGGCATTGGACTTGCCGGGGATCCCGATATACAGCTTATAGGTGGGGCACAGCCGATCCACATCGAATTCCATGGAGGCGTTCTGCATGCCCTCCCGGGCTAAGGCGAAGGCTTTGATCTCGCTGTAGTGGGTGGTGGCCATGGTCCGGCAGCCCTGCCCCTGCAGCCGCTCCAAAATGGCCTGCGCCAGGGCCGCGCCTTCCAGGGGGTCCGTGCCTGCCCCCAGCTCGTCAAGGAGCACCAAGGTATGGTCGTCCGCCTGCTCTATGATGGATACCAGATTGGTCATGTGGGCGCTGAAGGTGGACAGGCTCTGCTCAATGGATTGTTCGTCGCCGATATCCGCAAAGACCTGATCGAAAACGGAAACCTCGCTTCCTTCCTCCGCCGGCAGGAACAATCCGCACATGGCCATGAGGGTGAAGAGACCCACGGTCTTCAAGGTGACCGTCTTTCCGCCGGTATTGGGACCGGTGATGATAAGGGTGTCAAACTCCTCCCCCAGCCACAGGGTAACCGGGACCACCTTCTCCCGATCGATCAAAGGATGGCGGGCGTTCTTCAGCCGGATGCGGCCCTCTTCATTGAGCTTGGGACGGATGCCGCCGTATTCCCGGGCCAGGATAGCTTTGGCGAAGATGCAGTCAAGCCGTCCAAGGAGCAAAAGGCTGTCGTACAGCTCGTTGGCGTACGGCTGCAGCAGGGCAGTGAGCCCGGCCCGGATCCGCTCCATCTCCTTCTTTTCGTCCAGCAGCAGCTTCTTATATTCGTTCCCCAGCTCCACTACCGCCGCCGGCTCGATGAACAGGGTTTGTCCCGTCCCGCTTTGATCATGAATGAGGCCCGGGATCTGCCGCCGGTGCTCCGCCTTCACCGGGATGGTGTAGCGCCCGTTGCGCATGGTGATGATGGGATCCTGCAGATACTTTTGGTCGCCGGCGCTGCGGATGATGCTGTTGAGCTTGTCCCGCACCTTCTCCGTGGTCAGCTTCATCTGCCGTCGGATGCGGGCCAGCTCGGGGGAAGCGTTGTCCGCCATCTCCTCCTCGGAGAGGATGCAGCGGGCGATCTCACTTTCAATGGCAGGCTGGGCTGTCAGACGATTGGCCAACAGGCACAGGATCCCGTCCCCGCCCTGCTCCTTGCCGCCCATGATGGCTTCCCGGGTCCGACGAGAGACCTTCAGGCATTGTTCCGCCGCCAACAGCTCGCCCATGGACAGAGCCAGCACGGCGCTCATACGCCGCAGGGAGGGACGAATGTCGGGAAAGAGATCCAGGGGCGTATGTCCCAGACGCCAGAAGATGGTCTCCGCTTCCGTGGTCTCCTGCAGCAGTCGCTCCGCCTCGGGCAGGGACGCGGCAGGCGACAGCGAGTCCACCGTAGCCTTGCCCAGATCGGACACAGCGAACTCTCGCAGCAGGGCCTGCACCTTATTGAGTTCAAGAGTGTGTATGGTTCTTTCCGAAATCATGGGGCCTCATTTGTTGAATTGGTTCATATCCCCCACGGTCACGCGGATCGTGAGATAATTGCCGTCACGGTACACCGTGAAGAGGACTGTGTCGCCCACCTGCAGGGAGCGTACGTAGTTCACCACATCGTCGTTGGTGGTCACGGTGATATCATCCGCCTTGACGATAATGTCGCCCACCTGCAAGCCGGCCTTCTCCGCAGGCGCTCCTGCGGTGAGCTCCTCCACACGGCAGCCCACGGGCACATTGTTCTCTGAGGCGGTTTCCTCGTCCACGGTCCGGATCTGCACGCCGATCCCCGGCCGGACCACGCTGCCGCCCTGCAGGATCATGTTGGCGATCTCGATCACATTCTGAATGGGCAGCGCAAAGCCGATGCCCTCGGCAGAGATGGCATTACCTCGGGAATCATATCCCGCCGTGATGGATTTGGCCGTGTTCATGCCGATGACCTGACCGGCCATGTTGATCAGCGGGCCGCCGCTGTTGCCGAAGTTGATGGCAGCGTCGGTCTGCAGATAGGTGTTCACAAAACCATCGATGTTGATCTCGCGGGCCGTAGCGCTGATGATGCCGAAGGTGACCGTTCCGTACAGCTCATAGGCGCTGAGGGGATTGCCGATGGCGATAACGTACTCGCCTACCCGAAGGGAGGTGGAATCGCCGATGGGCAGCGCAGGATAATTGTCCCCCGCCACTTTCAGCACCGCAATATCCGTGGTCACGTCCGCGCCGACCACCAGAGCCGTGATCTTGGTCCCGTCACTGAACAGCACGTCAACCTGCTCCGCTCCGTTGACCACATGGGCGTTCGTCAACACATAGCCATTCTCAGAAACGATGAACCCTGAGCCGCTGGCATACTCCTCCAGCTTGCCGTTTCGAGCGCTGCGTTGGTACTGAATGACGCCCACCACGGAACCGGAGGCAGCCTCCACCACGTCGGGTATGGTGGAAAACAGCTGAATGTCGCCCGGAGACTGCGTGTTCAGCTCCATCTGCGGCAGATCTGCCGGCGGAAGGAGGGTCGGCGTGGGCAAGAGAGACTGTTCCGCTGTGCCGACGGAAGGCTGATCGACGCCCTGGGAAGGCGGCGTGGGGGTGGCCTCCCCCACGGATCGTTCCTCTGCCGGCATGGGAGACACGGCGGCCTGGGTCCGCATGACCCGCAAGAAGCCGACGCCTACCACCACGCATGCGATGAACATCATGCACAGCAAGATGGCCAAACACCAAATCAGCGCGGATGTGCCTTTCTCGTGTTTGCTATGATTGAGTGTTTCAGGTTCCATTTTTTCTGCCTCCGTCTGTCACGCGCTTGAGCGTGTTTGCTTTTTCCAATGTGAACGTGAATTGAGTCCCCTTGCCCCGGGCGCTTTTCACCGTGATAGACTGGCCATGGGCCTCGATGATCTTCTTCACGATGGCCAATCCAAGCCCGGACCCCACCTGCGGGGAAGGCGTATGGGCCTTCTCCACCTTATAGAAGCGGTCGAAGATGTGGGGGACATCCTCTGCCGGAATGCCCACGCCCGTGTCGCGGATGGTGACATACACCTCTTTGCGCAAGGCGTAGGTAGAAACCAGTAGAGTTCGTCCTTCGGGCGAATACTTGATCGCATTGTCGATCAAGTTCCGAAGGACCTGGGAAATTTGGTTGCTGTCTGCGTACACGAAGGTCTGCTCCGTGGCGAAGCGAACGTCCAGTTCCATCCGCTTCTCCGAGATCCGCGCCTCAAAGGTGATGAGCGTGCGCCGGATCAGTTCGTTGATGTCGAAAACCTCATAGTTGACGGTGATGATCCCGCTCTCGATCCGAGCGAGATCCAGCAGATCGTTGACCATGGCCGTCATGCGGCGCGTCTCCGATAGCACGATCTCAATATAGTGCTCGTGCTCCTCAGGCGGGATGGTCCCATCCATCATCGCCTCCAGAAATCCCTTCATGCTGGTCAAAGGCGACCGAAGCTCATGGGACACGTTGGCCACGAAGCTCTGGCGTGTGACCTCCAGATTCTTCAGCTGATCGGCCATCTCGTTGAAGCTGCGCCCCAGCTGCGATGCCTCGTCCTTTCCCTGCACGGGGATGCGCTGGGAGAAATCGCCCTTGGAATAGCACTGCACGATGTGGTTCATGTCCACGAAGGGATTGATGATCCGCTTGGCAATGAAGTAGGAGGAGAACAACACCACAAATGCGGCTGTGACACAGATGGCCAGCGTCCAGAGCGCCAGCTGCCGAAAAGCTTCGTTCCAGCGGGAAATGTCGCTGTGGATCAGCAGCACCCCGGTCCGACCGTCCTCCTCTACCCGGGCATAGATCGTATACACGGGAAATTTCGCGCCGGAGAAGTATCTCTCCATGGCTTCCGGCGTCGATCCGCTGCGCCGCAGGGCGTCCTCCGCACGGGTTTTCTCCGAGGGCAAGGCCGCCAACGGCGCCCATTTTTCATCTGTGTATACGGATAAGGTCTTGTGGGGATAAAGCACCTGGATGAGGAGCCTCTGCTCTTCGGTCAGGGGTTTCAGGTCCTCCAAAGGGTCGCCCGCCGCCAGCCGCTCCGCCACCTGCTGTCCTTTCCTGGTGAGCTCGTCCTTCTCCATGCTCAAGCCCTGCATACGGGAAACATATCCGATCCCCACGCCTAAAAGCAACAACAGAGAAAGGACCGTCACGCATTGCAGAAACAGCATGCGGCCAAATATGGATTTGAAACGGATTTTCGCCATGACGAGATAAGGTCGTCAGGAATGGATCTCGAACTTATAGCCCACGCCCCACACGGTCTTCAACTGCCAGCTTTGACGTTCGCCCAGTTTTTCACGGATACGCTTTACATGGACATCCACCGTCCGGGAGTCGCCGAAGAAATCGAAGCCCCATACCTGCTCCAACAGCTGCTCCCGAGTGAACACCTTTCCCGCGTGGGAAGCCAGAAAATACAGCAGCTCGATCTCTTTGGGCGGCATTTCCAGCTGGATGCCGTCTAAAACCACGGAGTAGTTCTCCAGCGAGATGGACAGATCCGGCAGCACGATGGCCTTTTCCTGATCGGCGGCCGGCACGCTGCGACGCAGGACCGCTTTGATCCGAGCGATGAGCTCGTTGCTGTCAAAGGGCTTGGCGATATAGTCGTCGGCGCCCAGCTCCAGGCCGCGGACCCGTTCGCCCGTATCGCCCTTGGCGGTGAGCATGATGACCGGCGTGGGGGACTCCTGACGGATGTCGTTGAGAATGGACCAGCCATCCCGCCCGGGCAGCATCACATCCAGCACCACCAGCGTGGGCTTCACGCTGCGGAAAACGGACAACGCTTCGTATCCTGTGGCGCAGGTGGCCACGTTGAACCCGGCCTTTTTCAAATAAAGATCGATGATGGAGAGAATGTTCCTGTCGTCATCGATCACAAGAATGGTGTTGTTATCCATAGGACCTCCTGTTACTCTATACCGATCACCTGTATTCCGTTTTCCGCCAGCAGCTGTGCGGTGATCCCGCTGCCCTGCACCAGCTTTCGGGAAAACGTTCCGTCATATATCCATCCCAAGCCACAGGATGGGCTTCTGTTTTGAAGCAGGGCTTCCGTCGCTCCATAGGCCTGGACCGCGGCCAAAACCGCTTCCGCGCCGCGGCGAAACGCTTCCGTTTGATCCGCCCCGTCACGATCCATCACCCGGCCGGCCCGTATCTCGCAGGGCGGGCGCGGGGTCGGCAAGCCGCCCAGCTGCTCCGGACAAAGAGGAATGGCCTTTCCCGACCGGACCAGCTCCATGACTTCGGCGCAAGGCTTGGCCTTGCCATCGTAGCGGCAGGGAAGGCCGGCCAAACAAGCACTGACGATCATCATGGCATACTACCACCTATTTATAGTCATTGCATTGTACCATATAATCTTATTTTTGTCCAGTATGTGAACAGGCCGCCTTGAAATATTACATTTTTGTGGGGAAAATGCAGTTTTTTCCTGTAATAAATCTCGGCTGACGGGGAAAAGTAATCGCGAAAAGCAAAGCAAAGGAGGTGAAACGTAAATGGCACGCAACAGCTCTATGGTTCCTGAAAACCAGGACAAGCTCGGCAACTTCAAGTCTGAGGTGGCTTCTTCCCTGAACATCAACCTCAAGCAGGGTTACAACGGCGATCTGACCTCTCGTGAGGCCGGCAGCATCGGCGGCGAGATGGTGAAGCGCATGATCGAGTACGCTGAGAAGAACATGCACTAACTCGTACTACACGCAAGAGTCCTGCGTATGAACCCATACGCAAACAACAACACGGCTGCTCGACCGGCGCTGTGATAAGGATACAGGCAAGAGAAAGGCCCTCCCGGTTCGGAAGGGCTTTTTTCGTTTGATGCGCTGCCATTAATTCAGCGCGATCTTTTCCATATGCCGATACCGACCCCGGGCGGCTTCCAGCAGTTGATCGTTCTCCAGGGAAGGAATGCCGTACACCTCCCCCGCATCCGCGGACGCGGCCTCCAGCAACGGCAGGGGGCAATCCTTCAAAAACCCGTTCTCCCGTTCCTCCCCCGCCTGGCGAATGCCCATGAGATCCCCCGCACCGCGCAGCTCCAGATCGCGTTCGGCGATCCTGAATCCGTCGGTGGTATCCAGCATGGCCTGCAGCCGATCCATGGCGGTTTTCTTCTGCTCATAGACCACCAAATAGCAGTGGGCCTGCTGTTCTCCCCGGCCCACCCGGCCCCGCAGCTGGTGCATGGCGGACAGGCCGAAGCGTTCGGCGCCTTCGATGACCATGTGGGCGGCCTGGGGCACATGCACCCCCACCTCTATGACCGTGGTGGAGATGAGAATGGGTGTTTCCCCGGCGTGAAACCTGGCCATGATAGTTTGCTTCTCCACCTCGCTCATGCGGCCGTGAAGCTTGGCCACGGGCACTTGCTCCTCCAGGATCCCCCTCACTTCGTCGTACACCTCCTCCACGGAGAGTCCCTCCAGCCCTTCCGTCTTTTCGATAAGGGGACAGACCACATAGCTCTGCTCCCCCTCCTTCGCCCGGGCAGCCAGATACCGATACATATCCTTTCGCTTGGCTGGCCCCACCAGATGGGTCTTGATGGGCTTGCGGCCAGCGGGAAGCTCGTCGATGACGGACAGATCCAGATCCCCGTACAGGATCAGGGCCAGCGTCCGGGGGATGGGCGTGGCGCTCATGACCAGCACGTCGGGCCGAATCCCCTTCTGCTCCATGGCATAGCGCTGCGAAACGCCGAAGCGATGCTGTTCATCGCAGATCACCACGCCCAGACTATGGAAGTGTACGCTTGGAGAAAACAGGGCGTGGGTGCCTGTGACTGCTTTCCATGCGCCGCTTTCGATCTTTTGCAAAGCCTCCCGCTTCTCCCGCGCGCTCTCGCTGCCCAGCAGAAGCCCGCATCGGTCCCCAAACAGGGGCTTCAGCGCTTCATAATGCTGGCGGGCCAGAATCTCCGTGGGCGCCAGCAGCGCCCCCTGATAGCCGTCCCGAGCGGCAGCATACAACGCAAACAGGGCGATGCTGGTCTTGCCGGAGCCCACGTCGCCTTCGATCATTCGGTTCATCGGCACGGCGGCGGCCATATCCCGGGCCACCTCGGAAAGGACCCGCATCTGGGCATGGGTGGGCGTGAAGGGCAGGGTCCTCAGATATTCCGGCAAAGTCTCCAGCGCGGAGAAGGATATGCCGTTTTTGCGCTTTCGCTCCTCCTTCAGCTCCTGAGAGGCCAGAAAATAGTAGAGCGCGTCCTCATAGGCGCGGCGTCGGCGGGCGGCGGCCAGCTTGCCCTGATCGACGGGAAAATGAAGCTCCCGCAAGGCCTCCCCCCTTCCGGGGAGCAAACGCTTCGCCCGCAGGGCAGCCGGCAGGGTTTCTTCGATGACAGCGCCTTCCAAGGCGGCACGGATGCCATCCCTGAGGTTGGTTTGCGTCAAGCCCTTGACGGTATCATACACGGGGACGATCCCCCTTAGCTCCTTGGCCAGCGATGGGTTGAGCAGGGCCGGGGCGCCTTTCTCCCCCATATGGACCCTGCCGGAAGCGATGTAGGTTTGCCCCGTTTCCAAGCTCCTGGCCCGATAGGGCTGATTGAAATACCGCAGGGCCAGGCGCTTCCCCGCCTGGTCCCGTCCATAGACCGTGACGGTGGTGAGCCCCTTGCGAGAATACCAGGAGGGCGCGGAAGTCAGCGTGACCCGGACGGAAGCGAAGGTCCCGTCTTCCAGCTCGCTGACAGGTGTGCAGGCTGAATAATCGAGATAGCTGCTGGGATAGTACGTCAACAGATCGCCGAGGTTTTCGATCCCCAGCTGGCGCAGCAGCTCTATACGCTTCGGGCCGATGCCCTTGATGTCCGCAAGCTTCATGATTCAAAAAAGCCGCCGTTCGGCGGCTCAAGGTGTTTCTTAGATCACTGAGAAGTAGTAGCTGTATAAGGGTTGTCCGCCATTGCGGCTCATGAACTCGGACTCGGGATACTTCTCCGCCAATCGAGCGACGAGGGCGTCCGCTCGTTCCTCGTCCACATCCGCGCCGTAATACACGGTAACGGAGCATTCGTCATCCCCCAGCTTCTCGATCATGTTCTGCACCAGCTCATAGGCGGCTTCGTCCGCCTCGGGGCTCACCGTGTTCAGATCCCCATCCAGCATGCCGATAAAATCGCCCTGATGTATGACCTTGCCATTGAGCTGGGTCTCCCGCACCGCGAAGGTGACGGAGCCGGAGATGACCTCCTGGAACGCCTCGGTCATGTTGCTCACATTGGTCTCCAAAGACTCATCGGGGTTGAAGGCCATGGCCGCGGCGATGCCCTGGGGAATGGTCTTGGTGGGCAGCACCTCCACATGGCAGTTGCACAGCACGGAGGCCTGGTTGGCCGCCAGGATGATGTTGCTGTTGTTGGGCAGTATGAACACGTTTCGAGCGTTCACCTGATGCACCGCGTTCACGATGCTGTCGATGCTGGGGTTCATGGTCTGGCCGCCGGAGATGATATGATCCGTGGACAGGGCCTTGAACACCTCGTCCACGCCTGCGCCGGAGCTGACGGAAATGAGGGCGAATTCCTTCTCGTTCTTCTTGCGGTTGGCCGCCAGCTGCCGATTCTGTTCCCGCATGTTCTCGATCTTGATGCGGTCCAGCTCGCCGTAGCGCATGGCCATCTGCAGGACCTTGCCGGGGCAGTTGGAATGGACGTGGATCTTCACCGTGTCGTTGTCGCAGGCGCATACCACGGAGTCTCCCACCCGCTCGAGATGCTTGCGGAACTGATCGAGATCCTTCTCCTCAAACCCATCATAGAGATGGATGATGAAGAACTCGGTGCAGTAGCCAAACTGGATATCTTCAGCACTGAACTGGTCGAAGTTGGCCGTTTCGCTGGTCTCCCTCTGCTCGGGCTTCTCTTCCGCAGGCAGCTCATCCAGGTTCACCTCGCCGTTCATGGCCATCAAAAAGCCATGGTAGATGAACAACAAGCCTTTGCCGCCGGAGTCCACCACGCCCGCCTCCTTTAGCACGGGCAGCAGATCCGGGGTCATTTTCAAGGCTTCCTCACCCTTCTGGAGGCACAAGATCATCAGGGCCTGACAGCCCATCTGGTGGTCCTCCTCCACCGCCCTCACGACCTCGTCGGAGATCATGCGGGAAACGGTGAGGATGGTCCCTTCCTTGGGCTTCATGACGGCCTTGTAGGCCGCTTTGGTCCCCTCCGCCATGGCGGCGGCAAAGCTGTCGCTGTCCAGCTCCTCGTGGCCTTTGGCGGCTTTATAGAAACCGCGGAACAGCTGAGAAAGGATGACGCCGGAGTTTCCCCGAGCGCTGCGCAAAGCGCCGGAGGAAACCTTGGCCATCACTTCTTCCACGGTGGCAGTCTCGGGCAGATTCCGGAGGTCCTTGACGGCCCCCTGCATGGTCATGGACATATTGGTGCCCGTATCCCCGTCAGGAACGGGGAACACGTTCAAAGAGTCCACCAACGCCCGGTTCTTTTCAAGCAGCGACGCGCCGGAAAGAAACATGTCCCGGAGCAGTGCGCCGTCTATCGTATCTTTAATCAACTTCGTATCCTCCCGCGCCGATTATACCACGCGGATCCCTTCTACATGAATGTTCACGCTGTTCACGTTGACGCCGGTGAATTCCTCCACCCGGTACTTCACGTTGCTCTTGCAATTGGAAGCCACAGCCGGCAGAGAAACGCCGTACTGTAAGATGACATACAGATCGATGTCCACCAGGTTCTCTCCCACGGTGGTCACTTTGATCCCTTTCTTCAGGCTGTCCCTGCCCAGCAGCTCCGCCAGCGTGTCGCCGGTGCGCTTCGAGCACATGCCGACGATCCCATAATTCTCCACGGCGGCATAGCCCGCCACCACGGAGACCAAGTCCTCCGCCACAGAGATTTTGCCATATTCATTCCTGACTTCAATCGTCATGCTGCGTCTCCTTTCCGTATTCCCTTTATGTGAGCTTACGCATGCCGGATAGCCGGTTATGCCTGCTTACTCCTCTTCCTCTTCGGGCAGGTTGCCGTTGTGATAGACCTCCTGCACGTCGTCGTTGTCCTCCAGGTTTTCCAGGAAGCGATTCACCTTCTCCACCGTCTCGGGGTCGCTGATGTCCACGGTGTTCTGGGGGATCATGGCCACTTCTGCGCTGAGAAAGGTATACCCCTTGTTTTCGAGGGCTTCCCGTACCGCAGAGAAATCAGCCGGCGCGGTATATACCTCAAAGACGTCGTCCTGAGGCACAAAGTCCTCGGCGCCCGCGTCCAGAGCTTCCATCATGACCTCGTCCTCGTCCATGAGGGCGGTGCGCTCGATGATGATCTGGCCCTTCTTGTCGAACATCCAGGCCACGGAACCGGTGGCGCCCAGGTTGCCGCCCGCCTTGGAGAAGATATGGCGCATCTCCGCCGCGATGCGGTTGCGGTTATCGGTGACGATCTCCACATAGACGGCCAGATTGCCGGGGCCATAGCCCTCATAGGTGATCTCCTCGTAGTTGACGGAGCCAGCCTCGCCGGCCGCCTTCTTGATGGAACGATTGATGTTGTCGTTGGGCATGTTGGCTGCCTTGGCCTTGGCGATCACGTCGCGCAGCTTGCTGTTATTGGCAGGATCGGGACCGCCGCCCTCTTTGACGGCGATGACGATCTCACGACCGATCTTGGTGAAAATCTTGCCGCGGGCGGCGTCGGTCTTTTCCTTCTTGTTCTTGATGTTTGCCCATTTGGAATGTCCGGACATAGTAACCTCCTGAAAGTGAAAAATTATCCCAACAGAGATGCGGCTTCCTCATCCAAAAGGAAGGTGACAGCCGCATGCAATTGCAGCATACTGGCGGGCAGACTGGAATTCACCGCCCCCCGAATGACGCTCTGCGCCGTTTCGGCCATTCCCTGGCCGGTCATAAGGACGATAAGCTTTTTGGCGGACATCAAGGTGGACAACCCTGCCGTCACGATCTTATCCCCGTGGTAAAGCTCCACATGAGTGGTAGGCGCGATTTCCCCGTCCGGAGCGTTGAACAGCAGTGAGCCGTCTGTACCCACGGTCAGCAGCGCCACATCCAGACCGCCCGCCTGCAGGATGGCTTCCTCAAAGCCGTGACAGCTGCTGGCCCAGTCGTCGGAAGCGTTGTCGGGCGCGACCACCTGCTCCGGTCTAAGGGACAGTTCCCGCAGCATGGCGTCGTCCAGAAAGTCGCGCAAAGCCGGTTTCCCCTCCTCACGGACCCGCTCGGAAAGCTGGTAGACGGTAACCTTCCCCCAGCTCAAAAGGCCATTGGCCGTCATGGCTGAGAGAGAATGGTAGGCGGGCGTCAGGGCAGCCGCGCAATCCAATCCCATCACCAGGGACGGTTTTTCGATGAGCTGACCTCCCAGAAGCGTGGCCGCTGCGGCCGCCGCCGTCTGGGCATCCGAAAAGACCAGAACGCTCATTCCCGCTCCCCTCCTGCCGCCACAGCCTCCAGGAACAGAAGCACATCGGCGTAGACTTCCTGCCGATTGGTCTCGTTCAGGATCTCATGACGGGCGCCGGGATAGAGCTTGAAGGTCACATGGGTGTGACCGGAATTCTCCAGGAATCGGTCGACTTTCCTCACGCCCTTGCCCATGCCGCCCACGGGGTCCATGTCGCCGGAAATCAGCAGGATCGGCATGTTGGGCACCTTGGCGGCCCACTTGGCGTTGGCGATATGGCCCATAGCGCCCATGAGATCAGCATACCCATAGGGCGTGAAGGGGAAGCCGCACAGGGGATCGTCCATGTACGCCTTCACGTTCTCCTCGTCCCGGGAGAGCCAGTCAAAGGGGGTCTTGGCATTGGGGATCTTCTTGGCGAAGCCGCCGAAGCAAAGCTTATCCAGCTTGGGGCTGGGCGCCATGCCCCGTCCCGCCTTGATCTCCCGGCCGCAAAGGAATTTTCCGATGGCCGCCATGGGGTTAGGCCCGGAGGTGCCGCAAAGGACCACCGCGTCAAAGTCGTTGGTGTAGCGAGAAACATAATCCTGGCTCAGCAGCGAGCCCATGGAATGGCCGTATAACGTGACGGAAACCTGGGGATTCTCCCTGCGCACCGTGGCGCAGATGGTGCGGATATCCAGCAGGGTTTTGCCCCAGCCATCCTCTGTGCCGAAGTAGCCCCGGGGCATTCCTTCCTTCCAGCTTTTGCCATGGGAGGGCAGATCGAGTCCGGATACCAGAAAACCGTTTTCCGCCAGGTACCTGGCAAAGGCGTCATAGCGGGCGATATGCTCCGACATGCCATGCACCAGCACCACCGCGCCTCGGATCTCCTCCGGGATCCACTGCCGATAGATGATGTCACACAGCCCCGTTGCGGACGGAAATTTGCGTTCCTTTTGTGTGATGCTCATCCCTATGAACCTCCACAATACACAAGATAAAGTATTTTAGCACATTGTCACAAAAATATCAAGAGATTGAAATCATTCATTCGGATAACAGCAAGATTATGTCCTGTTCCTGCAAAATCCGGCCCTCTCCGCTCAGCTTGTAGAGCAAGGCGGCCAGCTTTCCCACGCTGACGCCCAGTTCCTTTGCGAGAGCTTTTCGATCTTCTATGCGGCAAGCGCCCCGATAGGCGCGTGCCCGGAGCGCTTCCAACAGTTTTTCTTCCATAGTCTCCTCCGCTTTTTTGTATCTTATTGCTTTTGTCCGTTCTTGTCAACAAAGGCGTCAGATGATATAATGCTTCCATGAAACTGATCTCATGGAATGTAAACGGCCTTCGGGCCTGTCTCACCAAGGGTTTCCTGGATTTCGTTCAGGCGGAACAGCCCGACATCATCGGGCTTCAGGAGACCAAGATGCAGCCTGAGCAGGTCAATTTTGATCTGCCCGGCTATACGATGTACTTCAACAGCGCTGAGAAAAAGGGTTACTCCGGCACCGCCGTCTTCGTGAAGGAGACGCCGCTGGCCGTGACCTTCGGCATGGGCGTGGAGGAGCACGACCACGAGGGACGCGTTATCACCCTGGAGTACCCGGAGTTCTACTTCGTCACCGTGTATACGCCCAATTCCCAGGATGGGCTCAAGCGTCTTGGCTATCGGATGACGTGGGAGGACGCATTTTTGGCGTATCTGAAGGAGCTGGATGCGAAAAAGCCCGTGATCGTCTGCGGGGACCTGAATGTGGCGCACCAGGAGATCGACATCAAAAACCCCAAATCCAACCGCATGAACGCCGGATTCACCGACGAGGAGCGGCAAAAGATGACCGTGCTGCTTTCGAGCGGCTTTGCGGACACCTTCCGCCGCCTGTACCCCGACGCCCGGGACCGGTACTCCTGGTGGAGCTATCGCTTCCATGCCCGGGAGAACAACGCCGGCTGGCGTATCGACTACTTTTTGGTCAGCGAACGGCTCATGGATAAAGTCAAGGACAGCCTGATCCTCAGCGACGTATACGGCAGCGACCACTGCCCCGTGGAGCTGCTTCTGGAGGCCCTATGAAGATCATTTTAGCCTCCCAATCCCCCCGTCGGCGGGAGATACTGCAGCTCATGGACATCCCCTTTGAAGTGATCGAAAGCCACGTGAAGGAGATCCCCCCCGCGGGCGCCACACCTGAGGCGCTGGTGAAAGCCCTGGCCGAGCAGAAGGCACGGGCCGTATTCGCCCTGCATCCGGAGGACTGCGTCATCGGTGCGGACACGGTGGTGGACCTGGACGGCCGGGTCCTTGGCAAGCCCCACACTCCCGAGCGGGCCAAGGAGTATCTGCATCTGCTGCAGGGGCGGAGCCACATCGTGTACACCGGCGTCTGCGTGCTGACCCCGGGCCATGCGGATATCCGCTCCGCCCGGACGGACGTGACCTTCCGGCCCATGAGCGACGCGGAGATCGACTGGTACGTGGACACCGGGGACCCCCTGGACAAAGCGGGTTCCTACGGGGTCCAGGGGCCGGCCAGCCTGTTCGTGGACCACTTGGAGGGGAACTACTTCAACATCATCGGCATGCCCGCCCCCACCCTTTATGAGATGCTGCTCCAGGCCCACGTGATCGACGAGCATCACCGGGTCCTATGAACCAGATCATCGCCGACAAGCTGAAGCTGTTGCCCGACACCCCCGGCGTCTACAAGATGCTGGACGATACGGGAACGGTCATCTACGTGGGCAAGGCCGTCAGCCTGAAGAACCGGGTCAGCCAGTACTTTCAGGCGGGCAAGGACCACACGCCCAAGGTCCGGGCCATGGTCAGCCACATCGAGGACTTTGAGACCATCGGCGTGAACAACGAGATGGAGGCCCTCTCCCTGGAGAGCAACCTCATCAAGGAGTTCATGCCCAAATATAACATCCTGCTGAAGGACGACAAGCACTTTCCCTATGTGCGGATCGACCTGAAGCAGGACTTCCCCCGGGTGGAGGTGGTGCGCCGCATCCGCTCGGACGGGGCCACCTACCTGGGCCCCTATCTCTCGGCCATCGTCCTTCGGGAGCAGGTGGCCGTCATCCGGGCTCACTTCCCCATCCGACCCTGCCGGAAGGACATGGCCCGGGCCATCGCCCGGCGGGAGCGGCCCTGCCTCATGTACCACATCGGCAAATGCTGCGCCCCCTGCTCCGGCCAGGTGAGCCGGGAGACCTACCACGAGTACGTGAAGGAGGTCATCTCCTTTTTGGAGGGGCGCACGGAGAAGGTGCTCTCGGACCTGAAGGAACAGATGGAAGCCGCGGCCGCGAACCTGGAGTTCGAGCGGGCCGCCCGGCTCCGGGACCAGATCCGGTCCATCGAGGGGCTCAACGAGAAGCAGGTGGCCATCTTCCCCAAGGAGGCCGAAGCGGACGTCTTCGCTCCCGTGAAGCTGGAGGATAAGGCCATGGTGTTCGCCCTGTTCCTCAGGCAGGGGAAGATCGTGGGGACGGAGCATTTCGCCCTGACCGCCGTCAGCGAGGACGACCCGGCGGACATCCTCTCGGCCTTCCTCCTGCAGTTTTACGACCGGGACGGCATCCTGCCCCCCAGGGAGGTGCTCCTCTCCTGCCCCGTACCCAACGCCGACGCCGTCGAAGGGATGCTGTCAGGCCGGGCCGGGCGGAAGGTGAAGCTGACCGTGCCCCAGCGGGGCGATAAGAAGAAACTGACGGAGCTGGCCGAAAAGAACGGCCAAGAGCTTTTGGAGAAGGAGAAAGCCCTGCGGGAGAAGGCCTGGGATCGGGACGAGGGAGCCGCGGTGCAGCTTTCCGGGCTGTTGGGCCTCGACGAATTCCCCACCCGCATGGAGTGCTTCGACAATTCCCACATCATGGGCACGGACACGGTGTCGTCCATGGTGGTGTTCACCGACGGGAAGCCGGACAAAGACGCCTACCGACGGTTCCGCATCCGGGCCGAGGCGGGCGGCGACGATCTTGTCGCCATGGAGGAGGTGCTGACGAGGCGGTTCAAGAAGGGGCCGCCCTGGCCGGACCTTATCATCATCGACGGCGGCAAGACCCAGCTCCAGGTGGCGGAGAAGGTGCTGAACGAGGCGGGGCTCCCCTACCTCAACGTGATCGCCCTGGCGGAGAGCCAGGAAGCCATCTACACCCCGGACGGAGACGAGCCCATTTTGCTGCCCCGAAGCAGCCCGGTGCTCCACCTGCTGCAGCGGATCCGGGACGAAGCCCACCGCTTCGCCATCTCCTACCACCGATCGCTGCACCAGCGCAACGCGCTATTATCGGTACTGGACGGCATTGAGGGCATCGGCGACACCCGCAAGCGGGCCCTGTTCGACGCCTTCATCACCCGGGACGCCATCGCCGGCGCCGCGGTGGAAGACTTAGCGAAGGTCAAGGGCATGAGCCGACCGGCGGCGGAGGCGGTGTACCGCTTCTTCCACCCGGCAGACGATACAAACGATTCAGAAGATAAAAAGGAAGGGTAAACCATGGAAAACAAGGCACAGAAACAGATCATCCTCACCGGCGACCGGCCCACGGGGCGGCTCCATCTCGGTCACTTTGTGGGCTCCCTGCGGCGGCGGGTGGAGCTGCAGAACTCCGGGAAGTTCGACGCCATCAACATCCTCATCGCCGACGACCAGGCTCTGACCGATAATGCGGATAATCCCGGAAAGATCCGGGAGAACATCGTGAACGTGGCGTTGGACTACCTGTCCTCCGGCCTGGACCCGGATAAGTCCACCATCTGCATCCAGTCCGGGCTTCCGGCTCTCCACGCCCTGACCTTCTACTATATGAACCTGGTGACCACCGCCCGGCTCTCCCGGAACCCCACGGTCAAAGCGGAGATGCAGATGCGGGGCTTTGCGGACGAGGGGCTCCCCGCCGGATTCTTCTGCTACCCCGTGTCCCAGGCGGCGGACATCACCGCCTTCGACGCCACGGTGGTGCCCGTGGGCGAGGACCAGCTGCCCATGATCGAGCAGACAAGGGAGATCGTGGAGAAGTTCAACCGGACCTATGGGGAAACGCTGGTCATGCCTCGGGCCATGATCCCGGAAAACGAGACCCAGCGGCGGCTTCCCGGCGTGGACGGCAAGGCCAAGATGAGCAAATCCCTGGGCAACTGCATCTACCTGTCCGACGACGCCAAGACCGTGAAGAAGCAGGTGAACGGGAAGATGTTCACGGACCCCCAGCACCTTCGCATCGAGGACCCGGGCCATCTCGAGGGGAACGTGGTGTTCACATACCTGGACGCCTTCTCCACGGACGACCATTTCAAGGAGTTCCTGCCCCAGTACGCCAATCTGGACGAGATGAAGGCCCACTACCAGCGGGGCGGTCTCGGCGACGGGACCTGCAAAAAGTTCCTGATCCAGGTTTTGGAGGAGACCCTCTCCCCCATTCGGGCAGAGCGGGCCAAGTGGGAGGCGGACCTCGGCACGGTCTACGACATCCTGGCGGCGGGCACCGCCAAGGCCCGGGAGACCACCAACGCCACGCTGGAGCGGGTGCGGGCGGCCATGCGCATCGACTACTTTGCCGACCGGCGCATCGTGAAGGAATGGGAGAAGCAGCTCAAGGCGGCGAAGCTGTAAGAGCGTCTGCCGCCGGAGGCCGCATGGGGAAAGAGGGCTTTTGAGGCGGCTTGTCAAAAGGGCATCTTGGCGTTCCCGCATCCTCCATTTTCGGAAAGTACAGCGCAGTTGCTTTCGTCAACTGCGCTTTGCTTCAACCGGGTCATAAATGATTATGGTCGATCATATGTTTTCTGTTACAATTATTGTCAAAGCAAAGTTTGAGGAGAAGACGCAATGGAATACCTGTTTGAAACAGAACGCCTGAGAGTACGGAGATTCGAGGCAGAGGACGCCGCGGCGCTGTACAGGATCCACCTTGATGAGGAAGTCAAAAAGTGGATACCCGATGAGAGCTATTCGGATCTGGAGGAAGCGCTCAAAGCTGCGGCGTTCTACGCCGACCGTGTGGTGCGGCAAAGGTTGCCGTACGTGCTGGCCGTAGAAACCCGGAGGAAGTGGAAATCGGGTTTGTGATCCGCCAGGAATCCCGGGGAAAAGGATACGCAACCGAAGTGCTGCAAGCGATGACGGCATACGCGATCAGGACGTTCCATGTCAGCGTCCTATACGGACGTGTCATGAAGGGGAACGACGCTTCTGTCAGAGTCCTCGAAAAGAGCGGCTACAGCTTTGTCACAGAGGAGATCGGCGCCGAGGACGACCCGTACGGCAACGGTATGCTGGTATACAGATATGCCTGTTCGCCGACCGCCGCATCGTGAAGGAATGGGCCAAGCAGCTCAAGGCGGCGAAGCTGTAATCCTCAAATATGTATGCACAAACCGGAGGACGAACGCCCTCCGGTTTCTTTGCGCGTCAATGCATCAGAAAATGATTCCTCCGGTGACGGGGTCCAGGATGAACCAGAAGCCCTCCTTCTTCACGATGGAGACGCCGTCGGATGCCAGGCCGATGGAATCGAACTCCGGCTCCCGCACGACAACGCCGTTCCAGTCGATCAGGCCGAACCGGTCGCCCTGCTTTACCTTCAGCAGCATGGTCTCATCTCCCAGCAGGGTGATCCCGTCCCAGGTTGGGCCGAAGACGATCTCCCCGTCCGCTGTCATTAGGCCCCTCGGCCCGCCCTTGGTTTCGCTGAAGCTGAAATGGGTCCCCAGCCTGGTGATCCCAGGATAGGTCTTGTCGAGCACAGGGACGCCTGTGGCGTCAATGACGGTACAATCCCAGTCATCGCCGTTCTTCTTGCCCACGATGGCCCGCCCATCCGTGAAGCTGCCGGCGGAATCCCACTGGGCCGGGATGACCATGTTGCCAGTCCTGTCAATATAGCCCTGCTTCCCGTCCTTATGAACGATTGCCAGGTCCTCGCTGAACATATACAGCCGCTCAAAGGAGAGCGGGATCACCAGTTCGCCCGCTGTGTCAATGGCGCCGTACAGCCCGTCCCGGGAGACGATGGCGATGCCGTCCTTGAAACGGCTCGCCGTATCCCAGGCCAGAGGGATCACAACCTTCCCCTCGGTATCCACATACCCCCATTTGAGCACGCCCTTGACGTCGTATTTGGCAACGGCGGCCAACCCTTCGCTGAAGTCGCCGGCGTTGTCATAGTTGTTTTTCTCCACGCGGGACCCATCCCGGCGGATGTGATAGAACGCTGTCGCCACGTCGGAAGATTGGTTTCCGATAAAGGTGGTGAATTTCATATAGGGGGGATCCACGTTGGCGCCGTTCGTCAGGAACATGGTTTTATTGGGCTTCTTGCCGATGCCCACCTTGGCGATACCGTCCATGAAGCCGCCCACATAATAGAACTTGTCCTTCGTCAGCAGCTTCCCATCCGCCACCAAATAGTTGTAGCCTTCATGATCGATGCTCTGATATTTATTGTTTTTGATGGTTGCCCGGTAGATCTCCACCGCTGGGAAGACGTCCCGATCAAAGACGTCATTATAATCAACGTACACAGACCCGCTGTCCATGTTGCGGAAGACGGTCTGGCCGTTTTTGTCGATCAGCACATCGTGGACCGCACCCCGTTCGGAATAGGAGGCCACCGCAAGTCCGTTCCGGAACAGGCCGGCAAACCTGTATTGGGCGGGGATGACCACCTGCCCGGCGGTGTCGATAAACCCATAGTTGCCGGCAGCGTCCTTGAACCACGCCAGCCCTTCGCTGAACTTTTCGGCCACCGATCCCTTGGCCGTGCCGCTGGTCCTCACCGTCGGCAGCGGAGACGGCGTTGCCGTGGGCGCCGGCGTGGGCTCAGGCGTGGGCTCCGGGGTGGGAACGGGCGTGGAGCTGGCGGTGGTCGCCTGGGCTTCCATCTCCGCTTCAGCCTTGAACGTACCCGACGTATCGGCCTTCCTCTCGCCGGATGCGCAGGCAAACAGCGCGCTGACCATCAGGATCAGCAGCAATATGGATATGGTTTTCTTCATCTCTTCTCTCCCCTTCCGTTATCTCCCAGAAACAGAAAACAGGAGGGGGTTTCCTCCCTCCTGACAGATAGAGTGCTTACTCGTCCTCTTCGTCCTCGATCTTGGCCGCCTCGATGATCTTCTTGCCCTTGTCGCCCGGCACGTCCTCGTAGCGGACGAACTCGCTCTTGAAGGAGCCGCGGGCCTGGGTCATGGCCAGCAGGTCGGTGGCGTACTTGGTCATTTCCGCGAGAGGCGCTTCGGCCACCACCTCGGTGAGGCCGCCGTCCACGGGGTTCATGCCGAGCATCCGGCCCCGACGACGGTTCAGATCGCCGATGATGTCGCCCACGTTGTCGTTGGGCACCAGGATGTCATAGCGATAGATGGGCTCGATGAGGGCGGGAGACGCCTTCACGCAGGCCGCCTTATAGGCAAGACGGGCCGCGGACTTGAAGGCCACTTCCTTGGAATCCACGGGATGGTACTTGCCGAAGAACAGGGTCGCCTTGACGCCGATCATGGGATAGCCGGCCAGGACGCCGTGCTGCATGGCCTCGCGCAGGCCCTTGCCGTGCTGCATGGCCTCGCGCAGGCCCTTGTCCACGGCGGGGATGAACTCGCGAGGGACCACGCCGCCCACGATGGCATCCACGAACTCGTAGTCCACGCCTTCGTCGGCGGGCTCGAACTTGATGTTGACCACGCCGAACTGGCCGCTGCCGCCGGTCTGCTTCTTATGCTTGCCTTCGGCCTCCGCGGTGGAGCGGATGGTCTCACGGTAGGGGATGCGCTGCTCGTTCAGAGTGGCTTCCACGTTGAACTTGTTCTTGAGCTTGCTGCACACCACGTCGATGTGCTTCTCGCCCAGACCGCACAGGAGCACGTCACCGGTCTCGATGTTCTTCTCGATGGTGATGGTGGGATCCTCCTCACGGATGCGGTTGAGGCCGGCGATGACCTTGTCGTCCTCGCCCTTGTTCTTGGCCGCGATGGCCAGCGCGATGCAGGCCTTGGGGAAGTCGATGGGCTCGACCTTCACGATGTCGCTCTGCTCACAGAGGGTATCGTTGGTGGCGGTGAACTGGAGCTTGGCCAGGGCGCCGATGTCGCCGGCGTTCAGCTTATCCACGGCGATGGCCTTCTTGCCCCGCATGATCACGGGGGCGGTGGGCTTCTCCGCCTTCTCGCTGGTCACGTTGTAGGGCGCCACGTTGATGTCCAGGGTGCCGCGATGGACCTTCACGATGGAGTACTTGCCGAACTGGTCGTTGATGGTCTTGGCCACGGTGGCGACCATCTTGCCGTCCCGGGTGAGCTCCACGGCGTTGCCGCCAAGATCGGTGGCGGCGGGGAGCTTGGCGTCGGCGGCGGAGGGCAGGTAGTGGACGATGTTGTCCAGCAGGGTGAACACGCCGGCGTTATTGAGAGCGGAGGTGCAGACCACGGGGGTGACCGTGCCTTCCTTCACACCCTTGCTGAGACCGAAGAGGATGTCCTCCTTGGGCAGCTCCATCTCCTCGAAGTACTTCTCCATGAGCTCCTCATCCGCCTCGGCAGCGGCCTCGGTCAGCTTCTCATAGAGGGTCTGCGCTTCGTCGCTCAGGTTCCCAGGGATGGCCACTTCCTTCAGGTTCTTGCCGTCGAACATGTACGCGGTCATGTTGATGATGTCCACGAAGCCCTTGAAGGCGCCGCCCTGCATGATGGGCAGCTGGATGGGGACCACGTTGGGGCCGAACTTCTCGTTGACCGCAGCCATGACCTTCTCAAAGGAAGCGTTCTCACGGTCCATCTGGTTGATGACCATCATCCGGGGCATGGCCTGGGCCTGGCACATGGCCATGGCCTTCTCGGCGCCTACCACGGGGCCGGAGACGGCGCCCACCACGATAAGGGCACTGTCGGCCAGGAACGCGGCGGAAGCCACGTCACCGTAGAAGTCGTAGCCGCCCGGGGCGTCGATAAAGTTGATCTTGGTGTTCTTCCACTCCACGGGCTCCACGGACATATTGATGGAGCAGCCGCGCTTGGCTTCTTCGGGATCGAAGTCGGAGACGGTGGTGCCGTTCTCCACCTTGCCGATACGGTCGACGAGGCCGGTATCGAACAAAATGGTCTCTACGAGAGTGGTTTTTCCTTCGCCGGCATGGCCGAACACGCCCACGTTGCGAATGGATTCAGCGGTATAGTTTTTCATCCTGTTTCCCCCTGTTGGTTTGTTTCTCTAATGTATATCTTCTGTGGAGAAAGAAATCTCCACGCAAATACCCATTTTAGCTAAAGGGTATAATAACACAGATACAACGTCTTTGTCAAATGTTAAACCCGCCAGCTTTGCAAATATTCCGCCTGTATCGGGGTCAGGGCGTCGAGATGTACCCCCATGGCGGCAAGCTTCTTGCGGGCCACCTGCTCGTCGATGTCCTGCGGCACGGCATACAGCTTCTTTTCCAGCCGTTCGTGGTTCCGGGCGATGTGCCGGGCGGACAGGGCCTGGATGGCAAAGCTCATGTCCATGATCTCCGCCGGATGGCCGTCGCCGGAGGCCAGGTTCACCAGCCGCCCTTCCGCCAGCACATAGACCCAGCGGTCCTTGTCCAGCCGGAACCCCTCGATGTTGGGCTTCATCTCCCGGCGTTCGAGAGCGTTCTCCCGAAGCCATTTCACATCCACCTCCACGTCGAAGTGGCCGGCGTTGCAGAGGAGGGCGCCGTTCTTCATGTGCGCAAAGTGCTCTGCGGTGACCACGTCCCTGTCCCCGGTGACGGTGACGAACAGGTCCCCCACCCGGGCCGCTTCCGCCATGGGCATGACCGCGAACCCGTCCATGATGGCTTCGATGGCCTTCACCGGGTCCACTTCGGTGACGATCACGTGGGCGCCCAGGCCCTTGGCGCGCATGGCCACGCCCTTGCCGCACCAGCCGTAGCCCGCCACCACGCAGGTCTTTCCGGCCACGATCAGATTGGTGGTCCGGTCGATCCCGTCGAAGACGGACTGACCCGTGCCGTACCGGTTGTCGAAGAGGTGCTTGCAGTCGGCGTCGTTCACGTCCATCATGGGGAAGGGCAGCACGCCGGCCTTTTCCATGGCCTTGAGGCGGATGACGCCGGTGGTGGTCTCCTCGCAGCCGCCCAGGATATGGTCCTTCAGCTCCGGATGCCGTTCCATGACGGCGGAGACCAGATCACTGCCGTCGTCGATGAGGATATCCGGCCTGTGGGAGAGGACCCGGTCGATGTTCTGCGCATATTCCTCGGCGGTGCAGCCATGGAGGGCGTACACGTGCATGGGCGCGCTCTCCCCGTTCCCGTGGGCGAGGGCCGCCGCCACGTCGTCCTGGGTGGACAGGGGGTTGCTGCCCGTGACGATCATATTGGCGCCGCCCGCCTGGAGCACCCGGCACAGGTAGGCGGTCTTGGCCTCCAGGTGCACCGACAGGCCCACCGTGAGGCCGGCGAAGGGCTGCTCCTTTTCAAAGTCGGCTCGGATGCCGTTCAGCAGCGGCATGTTCCGCCGGACCCATTCGATCTTGTTCTCCCCCGAGGGATAGAGGGAAATGTCTCGGATAACGCTGTCCATGTGGTTCCTCCTTATTGGCAAAAATCCTGAATGATATAGGCGATCCTGTCGCTGTGGTTGATATAGCTGCCGTGGTCCTCCCCCGGCAGGATCAACATCTCCGCTCCGGGGATGGTCTCGGCGATGAAGCGGGTGTTCCGCTCCCGAATGATGTCCCGGCTCCCCGCCACCACCAGCGTCCGGGCTCGGATGGCGCGAAGGTCCTCGGCGGGGATGTGGGGCTCCGTGAGCAAAACGGTGTTGTAGATGTTGGGGTCCTGTTTGTGCTCCCAGCGGATCTCCATATAGGCCCGGCGCTTCAGGGCGCGCGGGCGGGTGTTGGCCCCGCAGACGATCAGATCCGTGACCCGGTCCGTCCATGGCGCCGCCAGCAGGGCCACGATGCCCCCGTCGGAGTAGCCGCAGAGGACCGCGTCCCACAGGTCCAGCTCCTCCAGGAACGCCAGCAGATCCGAGGCCATGTCCTCATAGTGGAGCTCGTCCACCATGTCGCTGTCCCCGTGACCCCGGCTGTCCAGGGCAAAGCAGGTGAAACGCTCCCCCAGCACCTCTACAGCTTCGTCGAAGATGGTATGGTCCTCCCCGTTGCCGTGGAGCAGCACCAGAGGCCGCCCCTCCCCGTATTGCTCGTACCAGAGCCGTATGTCGTTCACGAAAGCGTCCATGGCTTCCTCCTAAAAAAGCCGCCCTGCGGCGGCTGAATGTTGCAGCGTTACCGATCCAGGCCCCTGAGGTATTCCACCGCCGCCTGCAGCTGGGTGTCGCTCTCATAGGGGATGGACGGAATGGAGTAGTAGGTCACATCCTCGGGCAGCTCCACGATGTGATCCGGGGTGATGCCCGTGTCCTGGATGCATACGTCGTTGGGCGTATAATAGGCGTCGGTGGTGAACTTGATGGTGCCGTCCCGGCCGAAGTTGATGTCGAAATAGGTCTGGACGATGCCCTTGCCGTAGGTGACGGTGCCGAACAGCACCGCTACGCCGTTGTCCTTCAGGGCGCCGGAAAGGAGCTCGCTGGCGGAGGCGGAATAGCCGTTGACCAGCATGGCGACGGGCAGATCCAATCCGTCGGAATGGGTTTTGAAGACCGTCTCCTTATTGACGCGGCTCTTGACGGTGGTGATGACGCGGCCCTTGGGCAGGAAGAGATCGGCGATGTCGCACACGTCGTTGAGGGAACCGCCCAGATCGTCCCGCACGTCCAGTACCAGGGCTTTCATGCCTTGGCCTTTGAGATCCTCCAAAGCGTCCTTCACCTCCCGGACCACCTGGCCGTGGAAGGCGGAGATGTAGATGTAGCCGATGGAGGAATCCAGCATCTTATAGGTGACATAGGGGGAATACACCTGGCGCATGACGACGGTGAAGGTCAGCTCCTGGCCGTCCCGCAGCACCACCACGGTGTTCTCATCCCCTTCCTCGTGGGTGAGATAATTCAAAAACGTCTGCAGGTCTTTTCCTTCCGCCGATTCCCCGTTGGCTTGGATCAGCTGGTCGCCCACCTGGATGCCCGCCTCCTGGGCAGGCGTGTTGTCATAGACCGCGGTGATAATAAAGACGCCCTCGCCTTGCTCGGACACCAGCACGCCCATGCCGATGAAGTTGCCGGAGTTGCTGGAAAGGAGGCTGTCGTATTCCTCTTTGGTGTAATACTCGGCATATTTATCCCCCATGTAGGAGGAAAGGCCCTTCAGAGCGCCGGTGACAATGCTCTGCTGGGTCTTGTCGTCGAAGAAGTAGTAATTCTTCTTCACCAGCTCAATGGCCTCTGACACGGGCTCTAGCTCGCTGAACCGACGCACATAGTACAGGGAGGTGAAGAGCACGGCAAACGTGGCCGACAAAACGGCGCACAGCAAACAGAGCCACAGGCTGACGCGGGCGACTCTCCTTTTCTTTTTTCTGGGTTCCGCAGAATAGGGTTCAAACGAAAAACTGGTCTCTTCCATGAATACAACAGGTCACGCCATTATAAATGGACGCATGAAATCCGGCAAAGAATCCTCACCCTTGCTGACAGAAAGGATGACATGGAGAGCATGCTGCTGGGAGAGGGCCTCCAGCTGCTCGAAGAAGGACCCCAGTTCAGAAAGATCCGCACGGATCACATTTTCAAACCGGTCCACAAACACATATTCCAAATCGAAATCCGACGCGCACAGGCCGCACAAAAAGCCCAGGAACATATCGGGATCGTTGAGCGCATAGTCCGTCACGTTGATGAAGCGGATGCTGTATCCCAAATCGTACATGTAGCTGTTGTCGTCGTCGATGAACACCATGCTGCCTTTTGCCTGATCGGAAATGCCGTTGGCCAGAGAGATGATCCTCTTGGTCTTTCCGGTTCCCTTTTCTCCACAGATGATCTCGATCAATTCATACGCCTCCTTCGATGGTATAGTAGTATTGTACGCTGAAACGACTTTTTTTGCAAGCAGAGAAACGCTATCCTGCCAAAATGATTCACTTCTTTGCTTCCTTCTGTTCGTGATAGCTCTGCTCCGTGTTCACTCGCCAGAGAGCGGCCTTGTCGCCGCCGCCCCGCTCCAGGATCTCCACGGCGGCAAAAGCCGTGGCCATGGAATGATCCATGTTGTTATAGCGGTGCTGCCCGTTGCGGCCGATGCAGTACAGGTTTTCGAACCCGTCCAAAAAGCGGACGATCCTGTCCATATGGGCATAGCCGTCGAAATAGGCGGGATAGGCCTTCTTCACCCGCTCGACGTGGGCGTCCAGAATAGCATCGGCCCGAGCGATGCCGATCCTTTCGATCTCCCCCTTGCCCAGTTCGATCAGCTCCCCCTCCGTCTTGGACCAGAGCCCATCGCCCTCGTCGCAGAAATATTCAAGGCCGATCCACACGGTGTTCTTCGGGTCCTTCACCATGTAGGGGGACCAGTTGTTGAAGATCTGGACCCGCCCCAGCTTCACGTCCTTGTCCTGGACATAGATCCAGCAGTCGGGGACCCGGTTATTCACGGTCCGGCGCTTGGTGTCGTTCTGTATCAGCAGATCCTTTGCCAGCAATCCCACGGTGATGAAGTCCCGATAGGGTAGGGTGTTTGCGGCTTCAAGCACGTCTGCGGGAACCACCGTCCCCACCAAGCCGCCGATGAGCTCCCGCACGGGCATGGCGGAAAGGACGGCGTCCGCTTCGAGGCGCTTCTCCTCCCCCCCTTCCCTATAGCGGACGGCGGCGATCCGGCCGTTCTCCGCTTCCAATGCGGTGACGGGGCAATTCATCTTGATCTCGCCGCCCAACGCCTTTACTTCCTCCGCCGCCAGTTCCCATAGCTGGCCGGGGCCCAGCTTGGGATAGTAAAACCGCTCGATGAGGGAGGTCTCCACCTCCCCCTTTGTCCCCAGGAGCTTGCGGAAGATGTCCTTCAGGATGGCGCGGATGGAGAGCCCCTTCACCCGCTGGGCGCCCCAATCCGCAGAGATCTTGGACGGGTGGCGGCCCCACACCTTCTCGGTGTAGCTCTCAAAGAACATGCTGTACAGCACCCGGCCGAAGCGGTTGATGTAAAAGTTTTCCAGCGAGGTCTCGGGGAGCTTATGGACGCAGGAGAAGAGATAGCTGAATCCCGCCTTCATGGTGGTGAAGAAGCCCATGCTGCGGATGGTGGACCACTTCATGGAGATGGGGTAATCGAAGAAATGATGCTGGAAGTAGATGCGGCTCACCCTGTCGCGGATCAGCATGACCCGGTCCGTCTCCTCCGGGTCCGGGCCGGCCGGAGCGTAGTCCTTCTCCGCGTTCAGGAGCCTGTCGTCCCAGGCCGGGGCGCCCTGCAGGGGCATACGCTCGGCCCACCACCGGTTCACCCGCTCGTCCTTGCTGAAAAACCGGTGGCCGCCGATGTCCATGCGGTTCCCCCGGTAGCGGACGGTCTGAGAGATGCCGCCGATACGGTCCGTGGCTTCCAGCACGGTGACGGTATGTCCCTTTTTCAACAGCTCTATGGCGGCGGTGAGGCCCGCGGGACCGGCGCCGATGATGACGTTTTTCTTTGCTTCCATGTTTGTATCATACCCGCAAAAAAACGGACCGTCAAGCGGCGCTCCGTTTCTTTACCGTTCGTTTGCTTTCTTGCCGAAATGCAGCGGTCTTAGGCCATCCCCAGGGCCTTGAGCTGGGCTTTGAGCATGGCCTCATGCTCCGCCCGGGAGCGGGAGATGAACTCGAAGGTGAGATACTCCGGGTCGATCCATTCGATGAATTCACGAACGCCGGGACAGGTGAAGGGCAAGTGCCGGTCTGAGGCGAAGGCGTGGGTATAGACCTGTTCCATGCGCTTTTGGGGGTCTGCCGAGAGCACGGGCGGGCGGGCGGCCACCGACGCCATATAGTCGCCGGTCAGGGATTGGTGCAAGTGGATGCCCCGGATGGCTTTACGGACCTCCTCCCCCTGCTCTTGGATGCAGCGATACAGATACCCGAGGGCCTCCTCCTGGGTGCGCAGGGAAAGATCCGTATGCATGAGGTGCCCCGTGTCCAGCATGATCCCCTTGTTTTGGTAGCGAACGTCTGCCAAAAGTTGGCGCGTCACGGCCGGCTCTGTCAGCATGAGACCCGGATGCCAGAGGTTTTCCATGAGCAAAACCAGGTCCCCGTCTGGTTCGGGGAACAACGTATTCAGCAGGTCCGCGGCAGCCGCGGCCACCGCCTGGCTGGTATGGCGATAGCGCAGGGTGAACAGCTCCTCGTCCGCGCAGTCGGAGACGTGAAAGACCACATACTCCGCGCCCTCGACCCTGGCTCTTTCAATGTCCCGGCGGTAGGCCTCTGCCAGGGCTTCCGGCGTGTCGCCGCCGTAGAGGGCGCGGACTGCGTCAAGGCCGCCCAGCTGTTTGCAGCAAGCGTCAAGATCGCCGGTGTAAAAATCGTACCAATAGGGAAAGAAACAGAGGTGCACGCCCACGATCTTCTCCGGGAGAACGACGCCGCGAACATCCTCGCCGCAGTGCATGAGCTCCAGGCCGTCAAAGTCCCGAAGGGCGGACAGCAGATCGGCCCTATCCCGGTAGCGGTCCAGATCGTCGCTGTAGGTGGTCAAATTGAAGGTGCGCTTCATGGGATCACGCGCTCCAGGTGGCGCACGTCGGTGAGGGTGAGGCCCTCCGCGTCCAGGCTCACCCGGCAGCAATAGCCATGACAGTTCTGCAAAAGCCAGCTGTAGTAGGGGGCTTCGGGCCGGGCGAAGCGGTGCATGATGGACATGATGGCGCCGCCGTGGATGACAAAATACAGACGCTCCTGCCCCGCCGCCTGGGCCTGCTCCACCTCCCGCCCAAAGGCGGCGCACACCCGATGCTGGAAGACCATGGTGGCGTCCCCGTGAGGGCAGGGCCCCATGCATTGGGTCTGCTCCACCCAATACCGATAGTCGGGATCGTCGGCCATCTCCTGGGCGGACCGGCCCTCGAAATCGCCGAAGGTCATCTCCCTTAGGCCGGTGCAGATGCGCTGTTCGGCCTTTGGGAACAGGATGGCGGCGGTCATCTGGGTGCGCCGAAGGGGCGATACCAAAACCTCCCGCACCGCAGGATCGCTGCCTGCGGCCCGGGCCGTCTCCATGCCCAGGGGACACAGGGGCTCATCGGTGCTGCCCACATACCGGCCGGCGGCATTGCGCGCCGTTTGGCCATGGCGAAAAAGATACACCAACATGCTCACTCACCCTTTATAACGATGGGGATGCCCGCCACCAGGCGGATCACCTTCTCCGAGCGAGCGGCCAGCTGGACGCACAGGCGGCCCGTGGCTTCCCGGGCCTGCCGCTGCTCATAGCGGATAGGGATGACGCCCGAGCCAACCTCACAGCAGGCCACGGCTTCCTTTTGCAGCAATTCCGGCAGCATGGATTGGACCCTCTCCGGGTCCGCCGCCACCAGCTTTTCCAGACCGTACAGGACCTTTCTGTCGTCCAGCACGCCGTCGGCAATATCCTCGGACGCATAGCCCAGGGATTCGAGATAGGTTCGTTTTCCGGAGGCAGCGCCTCCCAGTATCAGGATCATAAAACAGCCCCTATCCTTTCTGTCAATACCATGAGGGCCAGCATGACCAGCTCCGCCGCCTGCAGCTGGAACCCGGCGATATCCCCGGACATGCCCTCGAATTGCTTCATGGCCATGCGGCGCACCAGGAGCAGCATCAGGATCGCTCCCAGGGCCATGATACCGCCTATCAGCGGATCTATCGCCACGAGATACGCAGCGGACAGGACCACCCACAGGATGGCCATGATCCCGACTTTTTTGTCCGCCGCCTGGCGGAAGTAATTCAGCGTCCCCTCCCCCGGCCGCACGGGCAGCAGCGTCCCGGACACGGCGGAGAGGCTCCGGCTCATGACGTGCATGGGGATCATGAACCTGAAGGCTGCGGGGCCAAGATTATACCACAGGCCAAAGTAGGCCAGCAGATAGCATCCGAGGCCGATGGCGGCGAAGGCGCCAACGTGGGGGTCCTTCAAAATGGCCCGTTTTTTCTCCGGCGACGCGTGGCTCTTGAGGGCATCCACCGTGTCCATGAAGCCGTCCAGATGAATGCCGCCGGTGAGCAGGATGGGGATCAGGGTGAAGCCTGCGGCTCTGAGGGCTTGGCCAAGTCCCAGCAGATCCACCAGCACTGCCCACAGCCATTCCGCCGCGCCGATGGCCACGCCCACGAAGGGCAGGCAAACCAGCATATAGCGGATCTTCTCCTTCTCCCAAGGCACCTGGGGCGCGGGAAGGGCGGAGAACATGGAGAAGGCGGCAAAGAGAGAGTAGATGAAGTTCATGCCGTATCTCCTTTCAAACAGAGGGGGATGCCCGCCACCAGCTCATAGACCCGGTCCGCCATGGCGGCCACCCGAGCGTTGATCCGGCCCAGATATCGGATATAGGCGCGGGTCTCCTCAGAATAGTCTTCGTTGTCGCTGCCCACGTCGTTGGTGATGACGATCAGGGTGTCCGTCTGCCGCATGAGATTCTTCACCCCTGCCAACGCCTTTTCTACCGGATCCACGGGCATATCTGGATGTATATACATCTCATTGGCGGTGAGGTTGCATAAACATTCCAGCAGGGCCGTGCCGCCGGTCTCGGGCAGCTCCAAGGTGTCCACACCCGTATACCGCTCGACGGTCTCGAAGCCTTTACCCGCCCGAAGGTCCCTGTGGCGAGCGATCTTTTTCAGGCATTCCTCATCATAGGGCTGCATGGCGGCAATATAATATAGTGGTTTCGGCCCAGATACCGCCAGTTTTTCTCCGTATGAGCTTTTGCCGCAGGCGGAACCGCCGGTGAGCAGGATCAGCATCCCTTCCCTCCCTGGGGCGTGTAGGCGTCGATGCCCACCGCGTCGAAGGTGGCATGGCCCCCGTACACCGCCAGCGCCATATCCAGCATGGGCAACAGGCATACGCCGCCCGTTCCCTCGCCGAGACGCATATTAGCAAAAATAATCGGATATTTATTCAACACCATCAGCACGCGCTTGGCCGCCGGCTCGTCGGAACAATGGCTGGGCAGCATGGCGATATCGCATCCGGGACACAGCCGCTGGGCCATCATGGCCGCCACAGCGCTGATGAATCCATCGATGACGACGGGCACGCCGTGGACCGCGCCGCCGATGAACAGGCCGATCATGCCGCAGATGTCCAGCCCCCCCAACTTGCTGAGCACGTCCAAAGGATCCCGGGGATCGGGCTTGTTCACGGTGATGGCTCGCTCGATGGCCCAGATCTTCCGGTGCAGGCCGCTGTCGCTGAGGCCGGCGCCCCGGCCGGTGACCGTATCCGCCGGCAGATTCAGCATAGCCGCCACCAACGCGCTGGAGGTGGTGGTGTTGCCGATGCCCATCTCCCCGGACACCAGGAGCCGGTAGCCCTGCGTTTTCAATTCTTTGACCAGGTCCACGCCCGCTGATATGGCCTGCATGGCCTGTTCCCGGGTCATGGCGGGCCGACGGGCCATATCCTCTGTGCCGTCCATGACGCGCCTGTCCAGCACGCCCGCCACCCGCCGCGCCATGCCAAAGTCCACGGGGATCACGTCTGCATGGGCCGCCTTGGCCATCTTGCATACGGAGGAATTCATTTTGACCATTTCCTCGGCCATCCGCGCGGTAACTTCCTGGCCGGTCTGGGTCACTCCCTCCCGGACCACGCCGTTGTCCGCACAGCAGACCGCCACCGCCCTTTTGGAGATATCCACAGCCGGATCCCCCGTCAGCGCGGCGATATCCATGACCATACGTTCAAGGGTGCCCAAGCTCCCCAAGGGCTTGGCAATGCTGTCCCATTGGCGTTGGGCTGCCGCCCGTGCCTCCAGATCAGGCGTATGCAGGCTGTTTTGCCATTGCTGCAACCGTTCTTCCATGGCTATGTCTCCTTCCATTGGGCCAACATTTGGGTCATCCAGTCCCGCACGTCCATATGGTACACCCGGTTCAGCACATCGTCGGAGAAGACCTTCGACATGGTCCCGTCAACCACCACCTGTCCTTTGTCCAGCAGCATGGCCCGGGTGCCGTAGGCCCGCGCCAATGACAGATCATGGACCACAGAGATCACCGCCCGATCCTTTTGCTTCAGCCAATCCCGTATCAGCTCAAAGACCTGCTTCTGGTACACTAAGTCCAGATGGTTGGTGGGCTCGTCCAGCAGCAGGAGCTTGGGATCCTGGGCAAAGGTCTGCGCTAAAAAAGTCCGCTGCAGCTCGCCGCCGGACAGGGTCAGCACGCTCTGGCGCCGCTGTTCATAGAGGCCCGTCTTCTCCAGCGCCGCCCGCACCGCCTGTTCCTCCCCGCTGTGACGGGAGAAAATGGTGGGCGCATAGGCATAGCGGCCCAGGCGGACCACCTCCTCCACGGTGAACGCATAGCCCATATAGTGGCTTTGGGAAAGGACGCCGACGCCCCGGGACAGCTCGCGCGCTTTCATGGTCCGAACGTCCTTCCCCTCAAAGAATACGCGGCCCTTAGCGGCCACACTGCCGGTGATGGCGTTGATCAGAGTGGATTTTCCGGCTCCGTTAGGCCCAACGATCATGAGCCACTCCCCCGTCATGAGCTCGAAGGATACGTTGTTCAATATGGTCCGATCCCCATAGGAGACGGTCAACTGTTCCACTTTCAGCATGTTATCACCGTCCCTTTCGAGAGGACCCGTAGATGTACACGAAGGCAATCGCCCCGATGATGGAGGTGACCACGCCGATGGGCAGCTCCTTGGGATTCAGCAGCGTTCGGGCGATCAGATCGGAGAGCATCAGGAAGACGCCGCCGGCGAAGAGCGACGCCGGCAGCAGGCGCTTATGATTGGGGCCTACCAGCAGCCGCACCATGTGGGGCGTCACCAGCCCCACGAAGCCGATGGTCCCGCCGATGGACACGCACACCCCGATGAGACCGGAAACGGCGATGAGGAGGATGAGCTTCACGCGCCGCACGTTCACCCCCACATGCCGGGCATTCTCCTCCCCCACGGCAAAGGCGTTGAGTTCTCGGGCGTGCCACAGTATCACGCCGCCGAAGAGGACCAGCGCGCCGAGCAGCACCAGCACGTTTCGATAGTTGGTCCCCTGCAGGCTTCCCATGGTCCAGAAGGTGATGGATCGAAGCTTCTCCCCGGAAAAGGTGATGACGATGCTCATGATGCTGGAAGCGAACATGGAAAAGATGACGCCGATCAGAATGATGGTATTGGTGGACAGGGAGAAATCCAGCCGGTAGGCGAGTCCCAAGATGATGAGCAGCGAACAAAAAGCGAACACCATGGCCATGACCATGGTGCCCGCAAAAGGCATACCGGGTATGGTGACGCCAAAAGCGATGGCGACGACCGCTCCCAGGGAGGCGCCGGAGGATACGCCCAGGGTGGACCCGTCCGCCAGGGGGTTTTTCAGCAGCCCCTGCATGGCGCCGCCGCAGAGGGAGAGGCTGGCCCCCACCAGCATAACGGCCAGGACCCTCGGAAGCCTGGAGGTAAGCAGAATAGCCGGCGCAGTGCCTTCCATCTGAGGCAGGCCCCAGACGCCCCGCCAGATCACGGAAACCGTGGTTCTAAAAGGGATGCTGACGCTGCCGACGCAGACCGAGAGGAGCAGCGTCAACACCGCTGCCGCCGCAAAGAGCATATATTCCCAACCGTGAAATCGCTCGCTGTTCCTCTCATTCATGATGCTGTTTGATTAGGCTGCAGGCGCCAGTTCCATCGCTGCCAGGCTCTCCACCACGAAATCGTACAGCATCTGCACGCCTTCCGCCAGGCTGGGGCCGGGACGGGTCAGCTCATCGTTGGTAAGATTCAGGATGTTTTTCTCCTTGACAGCGGTCACGTTCTCCCAGCCGGCCCGGGACATGATCTCCGCTTCGGGCGTAGGCCCTTCTCCAAAGTACATGGTCGTGGTCACGATAAAATCGGGATTCCGCTCGATGACTTGCTCCTCGGAGATCTCCGCCCAGCCTTGCACGTCGGCGAAGCAGTTCTTCAGCCCCATCATCTCGGCCACCTCGTTCATAAAGGTGCCGGCGCCCGCTGTCCAAAGACCCCACTGCAAGGGACTGATCTCAAAATAAACGGTCTTCTCCCCTTGGATGGGATGGGCCTTGATCTCGTCAAAAACAGCCTGCATCTTGGCGATGATCGCTTTTACCTCCGCTTGCTTGCCCATGACATCGCCGATCAGCGTGATGGAGGTGTAGATGCCCTCGATGTTCTGAGCGTCGCTGACCACCACCCGGATGCCGGCCTTCTCCAACTGTTCCACCTGTTCCTTGGTCTGAGCCATGGTGGCCATGAACAGCACGTCGGGCTGCAGGGCGATGATCTGCTCAATGTTGGTCTCATATCCGGATTGCACCGAAGGGATTTCCGTGGCTTCCAAGGGATACTTGCAGTATTCACCGCGCCCCACCAGGGTTTCCTCGGCGCCAAGGGCAAAGATGATCTCGCAGTCGGCCGCGGAAAGGGCCACCGCTCTTTCCACGGGTTTATCGAAGGTGATCTCCCGGCCGGTCATGTCGGTGACGGTGAAGGAGACATCCGCAGGTTCCTCCGTGGGCGCAGGCGCAACGGCTGTGGCGGAAGGCGCTTCCGTGGCCGTTTGAGCGGCGGGCGCAGGCGCTTCCGTGGCCGTTTGAGCGGCGGGCGCAGGCGCTTCCGTGGCCGTTTGGGCAACAGGTGTTTCCGTCTTCTTGCTGCAGCCGAAGGACAAAAGCAGCAGGGCGGCGAGCAGGATCGCCAGTGTCTTTTTGGTTTTCATCGTTTCTTCCCCTTTCTGATCTGGTTGAATAGGATGGGAGCTGAAAAAAGCTCCCCAGAATTGAGGAGCGGCATGGATTTCGGGCGCAACGGTCCGACGGTTCACTCAATCCCAGAAGTTTTACATGTTCCGACAGGTCTCCCGGCTTGGCTTCTCCCTACTCAAGCCCCTTCCCATTCCCCAAGGAACAGTGGGTCATCGCTCTTTCGTCCGCCTTACGGTTACTGGGATAGCCCGGGTTTTTCACCCGGTTCCCTCAGCCCAAGGGCCGCTGCTCATCACAGATCAGAACACGCTATTCAACTGGCTATAGTATATCCTCGTCCCCCTGTTTCGTCAAGATGCCCCTTGTCTGCGCCGGAAGGGTATGCTATGCTTATCGCAGTACGATAAGGAGATTTTTTCATATGGCTATCAACTTCAATGCCAATTCCGTTTGGAATTTGAAACCCATTTCCGTGGAGAGCATCCGCGGTGAAGTGAACGGGCTGCTCATCGCCGGGGAAGCGCCGGTCATGGCCTTTCAGACCATTCGGGATCAGCTGATCTTCACCAACAAGCGCATCATCGCCATCGACGTTCAGGGCATCACCGGCAAGCGCAAATCCTATGCCTCCATGCCCTATGCCAAGATCCAGTTCTTTTCCATCCAGACGGCGGGCTTCCTGGAGCTGATCCCCGACTCGGAGCTGTTCTTGATGTTCACCAACGGCTTTACAGCCAAGTTTGAGTTCAAGGGCAACGTGGATATTGGCCGCATCGGGCGGATGATTTCGGAGTACGTTTTGGCCTGAACCATGATGATCCGGGACTATACCGCATACGACGAGCGGGAGATCCTGCCCCTCTATGCGAGCGTGGGCTGGACCGCCTATACAGACCGGCCCGATGTGCTGCAAAAAGGCTTTGAGAACTCCCTGCTGTGTTTGGCTGCCTATGAGGGCGACAGGATGATCGGCCTCGTTCGGGCCGTGGGCGACGGGCAGACCGTGGTGCTCATACAGGACATTTTGGTGCATCCGGCCTATCAGCGCCGGGGCGTGGGGACCAAGCTCGCGGATGCCCTCCTGAAGCGGTTCCCGAATGTGCGGCAGATTCATCTGCTCACCGACGACACGCCCAAGACGGTATCGTTCTATGAATCCCTTGGGTTCAAGTCGGTGGATGCGATGGGGTGCAGGAGCTTTATGCGGTGCTGATCGCACCGCCAAATACCGTAAAAAAACTGCCGCCTGCGCGACAGTTTTTTTCGTAGATCCATTATTTCAGTTCGCTGAGCATCCGCCGATGGGCTTCGGCCAGGTCGTGATAGTGCATGGCCTGCTCCCTGCGCTGACCGAGGGACGCTTCCGGCAGGGTCTTGACCACCTTCGCCGGGCTTCCCAGCGCCACGGAAAAGGGCGGGATCACGGTGTTCTTGGTCACCAACGCCCCTGCGCCTACCACGGCGCCCTTGCCGATGACGGCGCCGTCCATGATGATGGCGCCCATGCCGATGAGAGCATAGTCCTCCACCCGGCAGGCGTGGAGGATGACGCCGTGGCCGACGGTCACGTAGTCCCCCACCACCGTGGGCAAGCCTCCGTCGAGGCCGCTGCCCCGGCCGGAATCCTCGTGGATGATGGTCCCATCCTGGATGCTGGTGTACTGGCCGATGACGACGTCATGGACGTCGCCCCGTATCACCGCGTTGTACCACACGGAGGACCCCGCACCGATCTTCACCCGGCCCACGACCATAGCGCCGGGACAAAGCAGCACGTCCTGTTCGATCTCAGGCATGACGCCCTCATAGGGATAGACCGGCATAAGCACTCCTTTTCGTCCTTACTTGAAGATGTTCCGGATGCCGCCCTTCTTCTTGGAGGGCGTGGTGGCTTCGCCGCTGAGGGCCGCGTACTGCTGCAGCAGGGCTCTCTGCTCCTCCGAAAGCCGCCGCGGGATATCCGACTCCACCGTCACCAGCAGATCGCCCTTGCCTTGGGAACTGGCGTTGGGGATGGGCACGCCCTGCTCCTTCAGCCGGAAGGTGGTGCCGTTCTGGGTCCCGGAGGGGATGGTGTAGCGCACCTTCTCCTTCAGAGTGGGCACGGTGATCTCACCGCCCAGGGCCATGGTGGTGAAGGGCACCTTCAGATTCAGCAGCAGATTGCAGCCGTCCCGGGTGAAGAGCTTATGGGGCTTCACGGTGACGGTCACATAGAGGTTGCCCCGCGGGCCGCCCTTATACCCGGCTTCCCCTTCGCCCCGCATGTTGATGGTCTGGCCGTCGTTGATGCCGGCGGGGACCTTCAGCTGGATACGGGTGTTCTTGCGGATGCGGCCCTTGCCCCGGCACTCCGGGCAGAGCTCCTTGATGTACTTGCCCGTGCCGTTGCACGCCGAGCAGGGCCGGCTGGTGGTGAAGGCGCCGAACATGGTGTTCTGCTGGGTCCTGACTTGGCCGGTGCCGTTGCAGGTGGGGCAGCGCACCGGGCTGGTGCCCGCCTTGGCGCCGGTGCCGCCGCAGGCTTCGCAGCTCTCCTCCCGGGGCACCAACAGCTCCTTGGTGACGCCGAAAGCCGCCTCCTCGAAGGTCAGAGACAGGTTATACCGAAGGTCGTCCCCCGCCATGGGCGCGTCCCGACCGGCGGATCGGCTGCCGAAACCGCCGCCGAATCCACCGCCGAAGATGCTGCTGATGATGTCGTCGAACCCGCCGAAGCCGGCACCCTCGAAGGGATTGCCGCCGCCCATGGTGGGATCGAAGGCCGCATGGCCGTATTGATCGTACTTTGCTCGCTTTTCAGGATCGGAAAGGACGCTGTAGGCCTCGTTCAGCTCCTTGAACTGGGCCTCCGCCGCCTTGTCGTTGGGATGCAGATCCGGGTGACAGGATTTGGCGGCCTTCCGAAAGGCGCTTTTGATCTCGCTCTCGGAGGCCGTCTTGCTGACGCCCAAAACCTCGTAATAATCCCGCTTTTCTGCCACGATCCTCACCTCGTTTCCTCGGCGGAAAGGGGCGGCTGCCCGCCCCTTCGCCGTTTACTTTGTTTGGTTATTTGACAACCTCGTAATCCGCATCGACCACGTTGTCATCGCCGCCCTCATTGGGGCCGTAGCTGGTGCCGTCGTTGGGGCCGTGAGACGGCTGCTGGCCAGGCTGCTGTTGCTGCTGATAGATCTTGCCGAAGACCTCATAGCTCTTCTCGGTCAGGGTCTCCGTGGCCCGCTTGATGGCCTCGGTGTCGGTGCCCTCCAGGGCCTTGCGAAGATCGGCCACCATGCCTTCCAGCATGCTCTTGTCGGAGGCGTTGATCTTGCCGCCCAGCTCCTTCCTGGTCTTCTCGGTGGTGTAGACCAGCTGATCGGCGTGGTTGCGGGCGTCCACCTCTTCCTTGCGCTTCTTGTCTTCGCTGGCGTACTGCTCCGCCTCGTTGACCGCCTTCTTGATCTCATCCTCGGTCAAATTGGTGGAGGCGGTGATGGTCACCTGCTGCTGGTTGCCGGTGCCCAGGTCCTTGGCGGACACATGGACGATGCCGTTGGCGTCGATGTCGAAGGTGACC
>CADCMN010000015.1 GCA_902802575.1 uncultured Eubacteriales bacterium
TCTTTGAGGTATGTTACTGTCAGGAATCGATCGATTGCTTTCAGGAATACTTGAAAGGGCAGGACTTGCCGCCGCTCTCATGACCTTTCCGGTTGAAAAGGTGAGATATACGGCTTTCTCTACTTGACTTTCCTGCCGGAATGGAATATGATACAACCTTGTTCGATGTGAACAGGAGGATCTGAATTACATGGAAAAAATGCTCGCGGCGGCATTGGCCCTGCTCATCGGCCTGCTGATGACCCGCGTTTTCAAGATATTTCGGCTTCATTTGCCGGATGTGACGGCGTTTTTGATCGCCGGCCTCATCGTCGGCCCCCATTGCCTGGGTCGACTTGGCGTGGAAGGCTTGGGCTTCACCACCCCAGCCGAGGTGGACAACCTTTCTGTGATCACCAACGCGGCTCTGGGGTTCATCGCCTTCTCCATCGGCAATGAGTTCCTGCTTTCCCAGCTGAAGGCCATCGGCAAGCAGGCCATCGTCGTGGGCGTCTTTCAGTCGCTGACGGCCACGCTGTTCGTGGACCTGGCGCTGATCGGCCTCCATTTTGCCCTTCCCGACAAGATCTCCATGGAAGCCACCATCGTCCTGGGCGCTATCGCCACGGCCACCGCCCCCGCGGCCACCTTGATGGTCGTGCGCCAGTATAAGGCCAAAGGCAAGCTCACGGATATCCTGCTGCCCGTAGTTGCGTTGGACGACGCTGTGGGCCTGGCCGTTTTCGCCATCTCCTTCGGCATTGCCGACTCATTGGTCACCGGAAAGACCGATATCATTGGCATCGTCGTGGAGCCCATGATCGAGATCGTGGCGTCGCTGGCCCTTGGCTCCTTTCTTGGCTGGGTGCTGACCCTGTTGGAGCGCACCTTCTTCTCCAACTCCAACCGCCTTTCCCTGACCATCGCCTTCGTGGTGCTGACGGTGGCCCTGTCCATGACTTCATTCACCGTCGGCGGCGTGAAGGTGTCCTTCTCCACGCTCCTGGTGTGCATGATGCTGGGCACGGTGTTCTGCAACGTTTGCCCTCTGTCCCACGATCTCATGGAGCGAGCCGATAAATGGACGGCGCCCTTATTCGCCCTGTTCTTCGTGCTAAGCGGTGCGAGCCTGGAGCTGGACGTGATGAAGGATAAGGCGGCGATCCTGATTGGTGTGGTCTATATCCTCATGCGCTCCCTGGGCAAGTATGCCGGTTCTTATGTGAGCTGCGCAGCGACAAAGTGTGATCCCATGGTCAAGAAATATTTGGGCATCACTCTGCTGCCCCAGGCGGGCGTGGCTTTGGGCATGTGCGTGACGGCGGCCAAGCTCGGCAGCGCCGATGGCATCCTGATCAAAAACATCATCCTGTTCAGCGTGCTGATCTATGAGCTGTTCGGACCGCTGCTCACCAAGTGGGCGCTGACCAAGTCCGGCGATATCCAGCCCTCCGCCGTCAACGTGCAGGAACGCCGTATGAACAAGTTCCAGGAGGCGGTGGAGCAAAAGACCGTCTCCCAGGCTAGCATGAAGCAGGCCCATAAGAATATCGAATGGCGCAAAAAGAAGGCCGCCAAGATGAAAAAGATGGAGGAAAAGCTCCTCAAATGAACCAAAGTCCCGCCTACGATCTGCAGGCGGGACTCCTTTTATACGAATTCGACGGGCAACGGTTCGTTGGCAACGACGCTGTCCGGTGTCACATGGCAGTCTACGGCATAGATGCCCACGCCCGCGTCCCTCGCCATAAGCAAGGCGTCCGCAAATGCAGGGTCCGTGAGGCGGTTGCCCCGAAGGGAGAGGACGTTCTCCATCTGCACCACGAACAGCACATACGCCGCCATACCATTTCGTTGCAATGCCGTCAGCTCCCGCAGGTGCTTCACGCCCCGTTCCGTAGGGGCGTCGGGAAACAGCACCAGGCCGTTGCGCTCCAGCGTCACGCCCTTGACCTCCAGATAGAAGGGACGGCCGTTTCGAATCCCGTAGAAATCGAATCGGGAATCGCCGCAAACGACTTCGCGTTTGAGCATCTCAAGATCAGGGAACAGCCGGGGCAAATACTCCGCAGCGATGATGTTCGGCGCCTGGCTGTCCATGTTGATAAGGCGATCGCTCTTATAGACGGACACAAGATCAAAAGCCGTTTTGCGGCTGCGGTTGGTCCCGCGATTTAAGATGACCCTGGCTCCGGGCACCAAAAGCTCCCGGCAGCGGCCGGTGTTCTTCACGTGGCATATGGCTTCTTCTCCCTCCAAAAGGACATGGGCGATGAACCGATTGGGCCGCTCAATAAAGGTGGCTTCACAAATGCTGTCGTATTTCATGAGCGTAAGTATAATCTTCTTTCGACAAAAACGCAACACGCTCTTGAAAGAAGGGGGAAAGGGGAGTACAATCGAAAAAAATGAGGATCGGAGATCAGGATATGTCGATCATTTTGGGACACAGAGGCGCCTCCGGATACGCCCCTGAAAACACATTGGAAGCTTTTCGCCTGGCCATGGATATGGGAGCGGACGGCTTTGAACTGGACGTGCATCTCTCCCGGGACGGGGAGCTCATCGTCATGCACGACGAGACCGTGGATCGGACCACCAACGGCTCCGGCCAGATCCAATCCTTCACGCTGAAGGAGCTAAAACACCTGGACGCCAGCAACGGCATGGCTGCCTATGCAGGCGCGAAGATCCCCACCCTGGGGGAGCTATACGACCTCATCCGCGACACCCGCCATGTGGTCAACGTGGAGATCAAGACGGATCAGATCGTCTATCCCGGCATCGCCGAGAAGGTGTTGAAGCTGGAACAGGAGAAGGGGATGGAGGGCCGGATACTGTATTCCTCCTTCAACCATTACACCCTTATGGAGCTCAAGGCGATCAAGCCCGATGTGAAGTACGGCATCCTCTACAGCGACGGCCTCTACGAGCCCTGGAAGTACGCCAAGTCTATTGGCGCCCATTATATTCACCCCCATTGGCGCACCCTCCTGTACCCCGGCATGATCGAAGGCTCCCTGGCCGCCGGGATCGGCATCAACCCCTGGACGGTGAACGACGGGGAGATCATGGCCCTGTGCATCCGCCACGGCATCGGCGTTATCACCAACTATCCGGACAAGGCTCTTTGCATCCGGGACAAACAGTGAGACTGATTGGGAAAAGCAGTCGCTTTTTCTATAATATGGGATTGATACAAGCGGCTGCTCCATGCCTGCCGGCACAATTGACAGACATACGGTTGTCTGTTATTAAGTAATAATGTGGTGAGCTGAGGCCCACCACCTGCAATATCACTTTAGCCTTGTTCTACACCCATGAGGTGTTTACACAGATTTTAAATACTGCCAACAGAAAGGAACTATTATGAAACGCATCTTGACTTTAGCCCTCGCCCTGCTGTTGCTACTTGCGGTCGGCTGCTCATCAACGAACGCTGCCCAGCCTGTCAAGAACAATCCAGATATATTCGATACGATTGCCAAAAGCTCTCCCTCCCAGACTTCTGAAACAAGAGTCCAAACAAATGAAGTAATATCCTCAACTTATATCCCTGAAAACACACCTGAAGCAGAATCAGAGAAGAATATGGAACAACCATCAACGCAAATAGATATGCAAGAAAAGAGCTTCGAGTTTACCGATGAAGATGGTTATAAATATTTAGTAGTTGTAAAAATAAGCCCATGGCTATTTTATTCTACTCAGAAGGAGGCGTTGCAATCATTATGGGCAAATCTTCCTGTAAAGGAGATGCTTCCAACTATTGAATCTTGGGGGTTTGAGACAGAAAGTTCTTTGGCCATCTTGGGAAAAAATTACTACTCACTTATTAAAGGGAATCAGGAATTGTTTAGATGCCGACAATCTGGCTTTGATATGTATTATTCTGTTGGAACAATAACCATTAAAAATATCACGCAAGGTTTTGATATAACAGAATCAAATAGTAGAAAGATTATCATTGACTTGGTTTCGAAATCCTTTTTTGATGAGAGGGTTTGTGATAAATACGCAAACTGTTGGCCAGTGATTTGTAAAGTGTTTTATAGCAACAAACCTACAGTATATGGTCAGATGACTTCGTGCGTAATCAGGTGGCCACTACGTATGAATAGAAATCAGTGGGGACCGGTGACTTTTCTGTTAGCATATGGCGAATCGTTTTCTCCAAACGAGCCAGATGGTCTATATCGTGAATATTTGTCACAAAATTCAAATATCAAATTTGGAGCAATAGATTCAATAGGATTGAACATTGTGGAATCAGTTTCATTTGATTTAGATGTGATTTACTGATGTAGCAATAATTTTAGGTACGTTTCGGTTTACCGACATGTCAATGTCGGTAAACCTTTTGCATCTCCTTCTCAAAGCGAGTTCACCTTTTAGCTTTCCATCTTCGAATTCAAATGATTGTATACATTGCTCATGCTGAACAGATCGGCCGCTGAACTTGAACAGCGTCGTCGCTGAAACTGAAAACCAGGGGACGGCATAGTTTTTCTAAGATTTTCGGTTGACAAAAGAGAGGCATCGGTTGTAAACTTTTTATGGCGTGAAAATCGCCCAAATATCATTTCGGAAAGAGAGGTGGACGCCATGGATGCTGGCAGTAGTAGCGGCACAAGCGGATCGACCGGTAATATACCCCGATGCACCGCAGCCATGGTGTGCCGCCGCATATAACCGTATTTCCCTGTGCCTTTCTTCTTACATCGAACAAAAAGGAAGGAGGCAATCATGTCGGAAAAAACCTATTCCCTGGAAATGACCATCCGTACCCTGTTGTCCAACAAGCGGTACTCATCCATCAAAGACATCCTTATCACCCTGAACGCCGCGGATATCGCGGCTATCTTTGCTGAGCTGGAGCCGGAGACCCTGCCCCTGCTGTTTCGGTTGTTGCCCAAGGAACTGGCCGCCGATACCTTCGTGGAGATGGACCCGGATCAGCAGCAGCTGTTGATTACCCGCTTTTCCGATACGGAGCTCAAGGAGGTCATCGACGAGCTCTACATCGACGACGCCGTGGACCTGGTGGAGGAGATGCCCGCCAACGTGGTGAAGCGTATCCTGGGCCAGGCCGATCCGGAGACCCGCAAGCTCATCAACGAGCTTTTGAAGTACCCGGAGGACAGCGCCGGCAGCATCATGACCACCGAGTTCGTGGAGCTGGGCATGGGCTACACGGTGGAGGACGCCATCAAGACCATTCGCCGCACGGGCTTTGAGAAGGAGACCATCAACGACTGTTTCGTCACCGGCCCCGGGCGTACCCTGGAGGGCATTATCTCCATCCGCTCGCTGATCCTCGCCCAGGACGACGAAAAGGTCTCCGATATCATGGACACCAACGTGGTCAGCGTCAATACCATGGACGACCAGGAGACCGTGGCGGAGAAATTCAAAAAGTACGACTTGACCGCCATGCCCGTGGTGGACGGAGAGAACCGTCTCGTCGGTATGGTCACCGTTGACGACGCCATCGACGTCATGGAAGAAGAGGCCACCGAGGATATCGAAAAGATGGCCGCTATCACGCCGTCGGACAAGCCCTATCTGAAGACGGGCGTGTTTGAGATCTACAAGCACCGTATCCCCTGGCTGATGCTCCTCATGGTGTCGGCCACCTTCACGGGCCTCATCATCAGCAGCTTCGAGGAAGCCTTGGCCGCCCAGCTGGTCCTGACCGCCTATATCCCCATGCTCATGGACACCGGCGGCAACTCCGGCAGCCAGGCTTCAGTCACCATCATCCGCGGTCTCTCCCTGAACGAGATCCACTTCAGGGACATCCTGACCGTCATCTGGAAGGAAGTGCGGGTGGCGGTCCTCTGCGGCGCAAGCCTTTCCGCCATCAGCTTTTTGAAGCTCATGTTCCTGGACAAAGTCGGCATGTTGGTAGCTATGTCGGTGTCCTTGACCTTGGTCATCACAGTGACCATCGCCAAGTTCATCGGCTGCACCCTGCCCATGTTCGCCAAGAAGCTGGGCTTCGACCCAGCGGTCATGGCCAGCCCCTTCATCACCACGGTGGTGGACGCCCTCTCCCTTTTGACCTTCTTCAGCATCGCAAAGGCCATTATCCCCGGCCTATAAGGATTTGGAATGATGGAAGCAGAAAACCGTCCCCTGGATGTGTCCGTCGTCCCCTGCGACGCCTATGAGCCGGAGCTGTGCAAGGCCGCCCTGCGGGAGGTCCTGGCGCCTCTGGGTGGGCTCGATTTTATACAGCCCGGCGACACAGTCATCATCAAAGCCAACCTCATCACCTTTCTGAAGCCGGACAAGGCGGCCACCACCCATCCGGTGCTTTTGAGCGCCCTCACGGAGCTGTTGAAGGAGCGGGGCGCCGCCGTCGTCATCGGCGACAGCCCGGGCGGGCCATTCTCGTTGCCCTATCTGAAGCGGGTCTATGCCGCCACCGGCCTAAACGACTGCGAGAAGGCGGGGGCCGTGCTGAACCAGAACACCGCCATCCGGGAAGGCTCCTTCCCCGAGGCGAAGGTCATGCGGGAGTTCACCTACACGGCGTATCTGGACGACTGCGACTACATCATCGACTTCTGCAAGCTGAAGACCCATGGCATGATGGGCCTCACCGGCGGCTGCAAGAATATGTTCGGGGCCATCCCCGGCACGGACAAGCCCGAGTACCATTACCGCTACCCTAACCCCACGGACTTCTCCCGGATGCTGGTGGATATAAACGCCTATTTCAAGCCCGTATTGACCATTTGCGACGGCGTCATGGCCATGGAAGGCAACGGCCCCTCCATGGGCAAACCCCGGAAAATGGGGCTCCTGGCGGCCTCTAAATCGCCGCATAAGTTGGACCTTGTTTTGGCGGCCCTTATCCACATGACCAGGGAGGGCGTGCCCACCCTGGAAGCCGCCTACGAGCGGGGCCTCATCCCCGACACCGTGGCGGAGCTGAACGTATCCGAGGGCTGGGAGAAGTTCATTTGCCCGGACTTTGAGACCATCGGCGTCAAGCGGGGCCTGCTGTTCACCAATGAGGCCTCCGGAATCATCGGAAAGCTATGGTCCAAGATCATCAAAGCCGCCGTTCAGCCCAGGCCCCAGGTCCGGAAAGAAAACTGCATCGGCTGTGGGGAATGCGCCAAGGTCTGTCCCGCCAAGGCCATCACCATGATCGATAAAAAGCCGTCCATCGACTATAAGAAGTGCATACGCTGCTTCTGCTGCCAGGAGTTCTGCCCCATCGGCGCCATGAAGGTCCGCCGTACGGGCATGAGCAAACTGCTGGAAAAGATCAGATAAAAAACGATATCATAAAGGAGAGACCTATGCGCGAGCAGCTGTGGACCCCCAGTGAGGAAGTGAAACAGGCGTCCAACATATACGCCTTCATGGAGATGGTCAACCGGGAGAAGGGCAGGAACTATCGGAATTACCGGGAGCTGTATCGCTTCTCCGTGGACGAACCGGAGGCATTCTGGGACATTCTGTTCCGGTATCTGGTCATCGTCCATTCCGTGGGCTATGAAAAGACCGTGGACGACATCCATAGGTTCCCCGGAGCCAAATGGTTCCCCGGCTGTCGGCTCAACTATGCGGAGAACCTGCTGCGGCATGAGGCCAACGACGAGCCCTGCCTGATCTTCCGGGGCGAGGACAAGGTCCGCCGGGTCATGAGCTGGAAGGACGTGACGGAGCAGACCTTCCGCCTGGCCACGGCCCTCCGCGAGCTGGGCGTGGGAGCGGGGGATGCGGTGTCCGCGTACCTGCCGAACCTGCCCGAAACCGTCATCGCCATGCTGGCCACGGCGGCCGTGGGCGGGGTCTGGTGCTCCTGCGCCACGGACATCGGCCCCGGCGCGGCCTTTGACCGGCTGGGCCAGGTATCCCCCAAGGTGCTCTTCACCACGGACGGCTACTACTACAAGGGCAAGGCCTTCGAGACGTTGGCCAATGCGGCCCAGGTGGCCGCCCGCATGACCGAGCTCAAAAAGGTCGTTGTGGTCCACTACGCCGGCGATCCGGCGGATATCGCCGCTGTGCCAAACGCCGTGCTCTATGAGGATTTCCTCGCCAAGGAGGCGCCGGTGCCCTTCGTCTATGAGCAGCGGGAGTTCAACGACCCTACGGTGGTCATGTTCTCCTCCGGCACCACCGGCAAGCCCAAGTGCATGGTCCAGTCCGTGGGCGGCCTCCTCATCAATCAGCTCAAGGAGCTGGTGCTGCACCACGACATGAAGCCTTCGGATCGCATGCTCTATATCACCACCTGCAGCTGGATGATGTGGAACTGGCAGGCGGCCACCCTGGGCGCGGGCAGCTCCATCGTGCTCTACGACGGCAACCCGTCCTACCCGGATCTGGACGCCATCTGGAAGGTTTTGGAGGAGGAGGGGGTCACCGTCTTCGGCCTCTCCGCCAGCTATATCCACGCCCTGATGGCGGCCGGGTTCAATCCCAAGGACCATGCGGACCTGAAGAAGCTCCGCATGATCTCCCAGACCGGGTCAGCGCTCAGCGAGGAGGGCTTCCGGTTCGTGTATCGCGAGATCAAGAAGGACCTCCACTTCAACTCCATCGCCGGCGGCACGGACATCAACGGCTGCTTCTGCATCGGAAATCTTCTGAGCCCCGTCTACGTGGGCGAGCTGCAGGCTCCCGGCCTGGGCATGAAGATCGAGTGCTACGACGAGAACGGCAAGCCCGTCCGGGACACCCAGGGCGAGCTGGTCTGCGAGATACCGGAGCCCAGCATGCCCATATGGTTCGCCAACGATCCGGATGGGGAAAGGTACATGAATGCCTACTTTAGGGTCTATCCCGGCATCTGGCATCACGGGGACTACGTACAGTTCAACAGCGAGACCGGCGGCGTCACCTACTTCGGCCGGTCCGACTCCGTGCTCAAGCCCTCCGGCGTGCGCATCGGCACCGCCGAGATCTATAACATCGTGGAAAAACTCCCCGAGGTCCAGGACAGCCTGGCCATCGGTCAGCAGTATCACGACGATCAGCGGATCCTTCTCTTCGTACAGCTTGCTCCCGGGGCGGAGCTCACCGAGGAGCTGAAGAAGCGGATCAAGAAGGAGCTCAGGACCAAGGCGTCTCCTCGCCATGTTCCGGCCCTGATCTACGCCGTGCCGGACCTACCCAAGACCTTCAACGGCAAGAAGGTGGAGTCCGCCGTGACCAACCTGGTCAACGGCCGGCGCATCACAAACCGGGAAGCTCTGGGCAACCCGGAATGCCTTGATTTCTTTGAAACGCTGCTCCCTGAGCTCAGAAAGTAACGTGTGATACAGGGCCGCGGCCAACGAGCTGCGGCTCTTTTTGAAAGGAGCCTTATGATACGCATCGGCTGTCATCTGTCGCCCTCCAAAGGGCTGTTGGCCATGGGCAGGGACGCCCTCTCCATCCATGCCAACACGTTCCAATTCTTTTTGCGCAATCCCCGCGGCAGCAAGGCAAAGCCTATGGACGGGCAGGACGCCGCAGCCTTGATGGCGCTGCTGCAAGAGAAGGATATGCTGCCTGTGGTGGCTCATGCCCCCTATACCCTCAATCCCTGCGCTGCCGAGGCACGGGTCCAGGAGTTTGCTTCCCTGGTCATGGGGGATGACTTAACCCGCATGGGTTCCTTCCCGGGGAACTTGTACAACTTCCATCCCGGCAGCCATGTGGGGCAGGGCGTGGAAAAGGGCATAGAGAAGACGGCGGCGCTGCTGAACGCCCTGCTGACGGCAGACATACCCGTCACCGTTCTTATCGAGACCATGTCGGGGCAAGGGAGCGAGATCGGCGGCACCTTCGAACAGGTGCGGGACATCCTGCAGCGGGTAGACCTGTCGGACAAGATGGGCGTGTGCCTGGACACCTGCCATGTGTTTGCCGCGGGATATGATCTCGTTCATGATCTGGAGGGGATCCTGGAGGATTTCGATCGGCTGATCGGCCTGTCTCGATTGAAAGCGCTGCACGTCAACGATTCCCTGTTCCCGCTGGGCAGCCATAAGGATCGCCACGCGCCCATCGGAAAGGGCTGCATCGGTTTTGACGCCCTGCTGGCGTTGGTGAACCATCCGGCGCTGACGAAGCTGCCCATGGTCCTGGAGACGCCTCAGGACGATCTGTCCGGATATGCCCGGGAGATCCGGCTCCTTCGGGGAGAAGCCGTGGACAATTTGTAACAAATCAGTCCTGAACTTGCTTTTGTCCGGCAGATTTGCTACTATACACATGAAATATACGGAAGGGAGTCGGATGGAAACATGGACACAAAGGCTAGTTTTCGCACCGTAAAGGCTCCCTCCAGCGTCGAGCTTATCATCAACAAATCCCGCTTCATCGGCCAATGCTTTCCCGTCTCTTCGGAGCGGGAAGCCCTGGAACAATTGGCCGCCCTGCGCAAGCGATATTGGGACGCCACCCATAACTGCTACGCCTATTCCGTGGGGGAGAAGGGGGAGATCGCCCGCTTTTCAGACGACGGGGAGCCGGGCGGCACGGCGGGCCTGCCCATGATAGACGCTCTAAGAGGCGCAGGGGTGACCAATGTGCTGTGCGTGGTGACCCGGTATTTCGGGGGCGTCCTGTTGGGCACTGGCGGCCTCGTCCGGGCCTATTCCAGGGCCTGTTCGGAGGCGATCCGCGCCGCCGGCGTCGTGCGCATGGCGCCCTGCGATGCGGTGGAATTCATGGTCCCCTATGCCCAATGGACCATGTTTCAACAGGAGGCTCGCAAGCATAACGTCGCGCTGTCGGCCGAGTACGAAGAAGCTGTCAAATGTGTCGCCCTCATCGAGACAGACAGAACCCCAGCCTTTCTGGACGCCGTGTTTGATCAAAGCGCCGGCACCTTGACGGGCATCGTGACAGGCTGCGCGTATTTACCCTTGGAGGATCATGAGAGCAGGTAGAAAGTCTAAACTGCATATCTTTCTGCTGACCGTGCTGTTGTTGCTGACGGCCTGGCCGGTTTTCGCTCAAAACGAGGAGCCGCTGACGCTGAGCGTGGAAGCGGATCCGGAGTGCCTGCTGAGCGAGGCGGGGGAGATGACCTTCTTTCGGTTCACAGTCAAGAACAATCTGAACGAAGAATACGTTTTGGAAGACATGAGCCTTCAGGGAGATCTTCTGGCTGCGCCCAAAAAGATCGCCGATCAGATCACCATACATGCCAACGACGTGCTGGAATTCACGCTGGAGAATGTGACCATCGAGGAATTCATGTTCGACATGGATCTCTCCTTTCAGCTTACCTGGCGGACCACAGGCTATGACGCTGAGGACATTGACCGCCTTCATCCCATCGTCACGGAGCATCTGATCTCCGCCCCCATCCGGATCGAACGGTTCGTGGATCCCGTGATGACGATACGCTGCGAGCCCGATGTGCTGATGGCCAGGGAGGGCGACCCAATCGTTGTGACCTATACCCTTGTCAATGACACTAAATTTGACATGACCAACATCACCCTGCAGGATGCCGGCATCCCCCAACCGAGCATATCGCTGGAAAAGAACGTCCTGAACGCCGGCGAGCGCATGGAAGTCAAAACGACATTCTCCATGGGCGACAGCGCCATAGAGCTCCATCCCACGGCGCAATACACTGTGCGGGGCGTGGAAGCTCAGACCGCCGCCACAGAGAATCTTGTGGTGGAACATGTGGAGGTGGCCTTCCGCATGGAGGTGGAAAAGTATCCGGCCACCGCCGAGGGGACGCTGTTTCGGATCACCCTGATAAACGAGGGATCACATCCCATGACCGATATCCGTATAACGGATGAGATCGGCACCCAAATCGCAGACGGCATATCCCTGAACGCCGGGAAGGAAAGGACCATATCCTGCACTATACCTTCGGCGGTATCGGCAGGAACCGTCCGGTATATCTCCTTTGAAGCCACCGGGAAGGATTGCGTGGGCGGCACGGTCAAGACCAAGAGCTCCGCGGCGTATGAGCTGCTGCCTTTCGTGGAATCCGATCAGGTCCGGTTGAAGCTGTCCGTATCCCTCACCAGATCCGATCAGACGGGCGATGGGTCCAATCGGCTCAAACTGCTGTTCGAAGTCCGCAACGATTCCCAGGTGCCCATCTCCAACGCCGTCATCACCGAGGGGGATTACTTCAAAAGCGTCGTCAACGAATATACCTCCCTGTCTACGGGAACTACCAGCTTTGAAAAGGAGTTCATCGTTCCGGCAGGGACACGTTCCCTGACCTTTGTGCTCACGGCGGTGGACCCGGCGCAGACCCAGTATGCTTCGGTGCCCATCACATTGGACCTTTCTCCGTTGACGGCCCCAAAGCCCACCAACCCACCGGCTATCAAGCCGGGCAAGACCGTGGATACCACGGGGACCATCTATGATACGGAACGCTATATCCGATTGTTCCGCATGGCCGCGTTGGTCGCGTTTGCTCTGACCCTTGTGTTTTTGCTGCTGTCCCTTATCTTTCGGGTGGCGGAAACGAACATCCGCCGCATTTTGCCGAAGGCGCCTTCAGCTCGGCCCTTTGGTCCCCGCAAATCAGCCGTACCCATTACGGCGAAGGAAAACCGCGATCCGATCCACGATCTGTTTGGCTATATGCAGCCCGCCAAACTTCGGTATATGGATCGTACGGATCGAATGAACGCCCTTCTTCCGGAGGAATCCTCCGGTGAGTCTCCATCTTCGGAGACGGATTTGATAAACAGCAGCACCGGAGCCGTTCCCGCAAGCAATATCACAGGGGCTGTACCTGCTGTATCCAGGATCACCGGTTCCTTCCGCAAAGAGGGGGATATTACGGCCGTCCCCATCCATAAGAATCGTACTCGGCCGGTCATGATGTCTTCGGACGATACCATGCCCTTTGCGCCGATCAGGGAAGGACAAAGCGAGGAAGCTGCGCAAAGGGAGCAGACAGACAGCCTGCCTGGAGAAACGACCCCAGAGGACGCCTATGCAGAAGAGGGAAATTCCGTTTCGCCTCGAGTGCTGGAGATAAAACCCGCCCCCAGGATCGTGCCTCGACAAAAGCTGGAGATCATCCGCATCATTCAGCCATGATACATACCTATCTGTTCGACCTGTACGGTACGCTGGTGGATATCCGCACGGAGGAATCCATGCCTTCCCTTTGGCGGCGCATGGCTCTGTTTCTGTCCCTGCAGGGGGCGGCCTATACGGCGGATGAATTGAAGACGGCCTATTCCAAGGCCATAGAAGCAGAGATCGACCGTCGCCGGGCCCTGACGCCCTCCCTGACGAGGGAGCATATCGAGCCGGACATCCTTCGGGCGTTCAACGCGCTGTTTGCCAACAAAGGGGTGACGGCCAACGATACCTTGCTCCAAGATGTCGCACTGCTATTTCGCACCCTGTCCATGGGCCATCTCCGTCTCTATCCGGACGCGAAGAAGGTTTTGCGGACCCTGCGCAAACAGGGCAAAGGCGTCTACCTCTTGTCCAATGCCCAAAGGGCTTTCACAATGCCGGAGCTTAACAAGCTGGAGATCGCCTCCTTGTTTGACGGGATCATCCTTTCCTCCGATGTGGGCGTCAAAAAACCGGACGGGGCCATCTTCGCCTATATACTGGCAAAATATGACCTTAATCCCAAAACGTGTCTTATGGTGGGAAACGATATCGCCGCGGATATGATGGGAGCGGAGGCCGCAGGTATAGCCGGGCGGTATATCCACACGAAGCAGTCGCCCCCCATCCGTCGCCCGCTGCCCAGGGGATGCAAGGAGATAGATCGCCTCGTGGATCTTTTAGAATAAGTTAATTTTCAGTGGCGTTTGAAGGGTCCTTCATCATGAGCTGGCTGTCGAACAGGGTGGCGAAGCGTCCCCAATCCTTCCAGCCGTTGGCCCCTTGGCAAGTCCATCGCAGCATCAGCTCCCTTACGCCCGCCACGGACAGGGAAAAGGGCATGGGGGCGGAGGCGCTGCCGATATCCGCAAACTCATAAAGGAGCGCTTCGTCACCGTATATCTGCAACGTGGCGGAGGATCGGTAAATATCCGATTTCTCCCCTTGCGGAAAGGCAACGATGCCGGAAAACAGGGCGAAATCGCCTCCCAAATCAAAGACGATCGAACCGATGTCGGCGGAAAAACTGTTTGAATAGGAATTGCCCTGGATATCCGCAAGGACCTTATCCCGGGAAACAGAGCTGGTCGCGCCGGTCCGGGCGTCGGCGGTTTCGTCTCGCAGCACGGGGATCTCCGCCAAAGCAAAGGGCATGCTGCCTCGGATATCGCTCAGCAGCGTCATCAGCCTGGCGGAATCGATCCATGTGAGGCCCTCCGTCAGCAAGTCGCAGGCGCCGGTACGATCGTGGGCTTCCTGCAAAGCCTGAGCGCGGGTGCAGATATCCTCCTCGTATTCGTGAAGGAACCGCTGCTGCAGCAATTCCAGCGAAAAGTCGTTCGGGTCCTGGGCTCGAAGCTGGGCCATGTATTGAAAGGCCGTCTGCGGTCCCTCTTCGTTCAATAGCCAGCGGGCCGTCGCCATGTTGATTTCATACGCTTCGTCTGCGGCCATGCGGCGGGCATCCTCCAAGGCGAGGGACAGGTCCGCATCCTCTTGTCCTAACACATCCATTCCGTCCAGCAAGGCCGTCTCGGCGTCAGCATACTGCCCCTTGTCCATAGCCTGGACCGCCTGTTCCAGCACCTGTTCCCGATAGCGCGTCTCTGCATCGGCGAGCCGCCGGGCGGCGGTTTCGTCGGCTAAAAGGGATTGGCGGTACAGGGGGATGGCTCGGGCGTAATCGCCGTTCGAATAGTAAGTGTCCGCGTGCCCCAGATCTATTCTGGCAGCCTCCATTTCATTGACCAGCTGAATTCGTTCCACGGCATAAGGATGGAAGAATTGATGTTCATTCATGGCCTCAAAGACAGACATAGCGTCCTCATAGGACAGCTTTCCCTGATAATACCTGTCTAGCATCCGATCCATGTATGTACAAATCATTTTGTCAAATGACTTCCATCGATGATTGTCCTCCGACGCCATCGATGGATCATAGATCAGCTCGGCGGCATCATATCGTCCTGTATATAAATCGAAGGCAAAGCGCAGCTGGGGACCAAACTGCTTGATCCCCATAAGCAGCATCACGACCAGGAGTATGATAATCACGCGTTTTACTGTGGTTTTCATTTCAATTCAAATACCTGTATTCCGTCTTGATCATACAGCAAAGTCCCGTTTGTTTCGAAGAAATCCATGTCAATGCTGTATTTCGAGCGTTCGGCAGACCCTATATACACATAGCGGATACCGTATTTCTCAAACAGTTCCCCGTTGTCCCAGGGCGTTTTGAACATGGTGTCGATGTCTTCCCTTCGTTCTCTGGTGTCGATCCCGTGATAATAGAGGAATAGATCCGGACCGCAGACGATGCTCCGCCCGGTCAGCACGGATACGGCGTTGAGATGCCAGCTGTAGTCCGTCAAAAACAGTCCCTTGGGGTCCGTGTTTTCACGAATATAATCTGCCGCCTGGATATCCGCGTTGGAAAATAGCATATAGGAGCTGCGCCATTCCCGAAGAATGGTCATCGGCCCGGAAATGAAGAGAGAGAATCCCAACAAAAAAGCGAGAAGGGATCGGCAGGCGTAGATATTTCGGCGGGCAGGATCTTTCCTGCCCTGAGACATATACAACGACAGGAACAGGAGCGTTATGCTAAGCCCCCAAAAGAGCAGCAGCAAGGCCAGGGAAAGGGAAACGGGCAGGGAAGACTGACTGCTTTCCCCGATCAGACGATACAGCAGATACAGCCCCAGGATCGTCGTGAGGCCGAGCAGGATCCCCGCCCAGGCGTCGCTTTCCCGGGAATGGTGCGCCGCATACACTTGGATGGATAGATAGACAAGGAATGCCAGGAGGAAGATCTCTGTCACCACACCAAAGGCGGGAAGGTACACGGTGCCGTCGGCAAGATGAGTGAACCCTGTCGCATAGATCACCAGCCCCAGCGCGGAGGCGAAACAGCCCAGCAAGGACAGGGCGCGAAGGCGCACTACGGGAGAGAACCTGAATCGGCAGGCCAGACGATGATTCAAAACTCCCAGAAGCTTGGCCGTCAAACCGCAGAGGCAGAAGAACCAGACGAAGAGGAGCTTGTTGTTGTCATAGTTGTTGGGCTGGAATATCACGGTTTCCGACACGAGCCAAAGCACCATGAACCCCAGGGCGATCTCGCGATCCTTCTTGGAGAGGAGCAGCAGGGCGAAGGGCATCAGCAGGAACAGCCAGCCCAGGTTCTTTCCATAGAACCAAAGGAAGGAATCCACTTCATTGGCCCAATTGAAATGTAACTGAACCATGCCGCTCTCCGACGCCTGCTGAAAGGCGAAGCCAAAGAGCTGCGGCGCCGCCAGCGCCACGGCGATACAGCCGTAGGCCCCCCATTGCATGAGCCGTTTTCGATCATAACGGAGCGCCAGATCCTGCACACAGTACACGGCGCTGACGATGCCCAGAGCCAGGAAGGAATGGGTGTGGATGAGGGGCAGACCGCCCGCCAGCAGGATCAGGGGGAACAAAGCGGCTTTTCTTTTTTCGAAAGCGAACCGGAGCAACAGATACAGACAGGGGAACAAAAACGCCCAGCCGAAAAGGGTGGCCCGCTGGGGGATGAGCATATCCACAATGGGATTGACCCATCGAAGGCCCATCCGGGGGATATTGGTGGGCGTAATATAAAAGCCGTTGAGCAGATAGGACAGGTTGTTGGCGTATCCGCTTTCCTCGATGAGCGCGCCCACGGTGGAGGGGCCGTTGAGCCGATCAAAGAAATACATGAATCCGAATCCGCCTCCGATAAAGAAAAGGTATGTGGCCAGTCGCGTGCGGTCCGCGCGTTTGAGCCAGCCTTGGAAGGCGAAGTATACGCCCAGGATCACCAGACCATATGCATACAGAGCCGGCAGCAGATATGCCCACCTCAGATTGGCCCCAAAGAGGAACAAAGAGGCGCTGGGCACCTCACCAAGGAAGGGGTAATTGAGGGTATGTCCGGGAAAGATGCTGTATTCCGGTGGGAAGAAGCCCTGCTCAGCCATGCTGGAGATAAAACCGAGATGCATGGCCAAATCCCCATAGGTGGTCTGCCCCACGTAGTACCCGTCGGATTTGGGATAGAGGATGTGGGTGGAGAAGAGGTACGCTCCTACAAAGAACAGAGGCAGCAGCCAAAGAAGGGGGAGCAGGGAGCGATACTTGCCGCCCTTGGCCCAAGGGGTTTTCCGCCGGATATAGAGGCATACTGCCGTGAGCAGGGCCATGGCAAGCACTCCCAGCAGATGGCTGAGCGCGCCGAATCCCAGGACGAAGGAAAAGAGGCTCGGCAGCCAGATGCTGCCGAACAGGCCAAGGGTCAGCCCCAGCCATAGACGGCGGGGGAGGGATTCTGAAGCGAACAGGCATCTGCCGATCAGAACGCCAGCCGCGGCGTAAAACAGCAGATACAAAACGGAAAGGATCATAAGACCTCCATACACATTTGATAAATTATACCATGGTTCACAGCGATTTGAAAATAGAAAACCCTCCCAAAAGGAGGGTCGGAACGTATCAAATCTGTAAAATCTTTTTCACACAGCAGCTTTTTGCTGCCGCTGCGGGTGTACTCGGCATAAGATGAGGCGCACTATTTCGTGAGGAACAGCACGCCGATGCAGCCCGGGCCGCAGTGGGAGGAGATGGTGCAGCCGGCGGTGGTGACGATGATCTCGCCCCAGGGTCCATACTTTTCCACCTCTGCCTTCATCCATTCGATATCCTCCGCGGGGAAGCCGGAGTGGGTGATGAAGATGCGGTCCCGCACGATGTCGGTGCGGCCGTCCAGCTGGTCGTGGATATAGGCGATGATGCACTTCTTCAGCTTGCCGAAGTATTTCTTGCCCACGGTCATGCTGCCGTTTTTGTCGTTGAGGACCCGGATGCTGGGTTTGATGCTCATGAGGTTGGCTCCCATGTGGGCCAGGGAGGAGCAGCGGCCGCCCGCATGCAGGAAGGCCAGGGTGTCGAGAATGAAGCTGGCGCAGTTCTGCTGATTGAGAGCCTTCACCTCTTCATAGATGGCGGCGGCGTCCATGCCCTTCTTGATCCGCTCCCCGGCCTCGCAGACCAAAAGCCCGGTGCCGGTGGACAGGCTGCAGGAGTCGATCACAAACACGCCGGGCACCTCCTCGGCGGCCATGACCGCGTTCTGATGGGTCACGGAAAGACCGGACCCCAAGGAGACGTGGATCACGTCATATCCCTGGCCGGTGAGGCGCTGGAAGATTTCCTCATACTCGCCCACGCTGACCGCGCTGGTCTTGGGAAGAGAGCCGGTCTTTTCCCAATTCTCATAGATCATATCGTTGGTTATATTGACGCCGTCCAGATACTCCTGATCGTTCATGATGACATGCAGGGGAATGAGCTCCACGTCGTAGCGTTTCTTCAGCATGGGGCCGATGTCGCAGGGGGTGTCGGCGGTGATCTTTACAGGTCTTGCCATTGGATGTTCCTCCTTAGTTATTGGAACATATTATATCAGACAGAAGCGGATTCGTCAAACGGCAAAGATAAAGCCGGATCATTTCGTGCGGATGCAGACGTTGCCGCTCATGGAGTTGATGTCGAATTCAGCAGAACCCTCGCCCAGGGTGAGCCTCTTATCGGCGATCGCTGTATCGTTCAAATATAGTTTGCCGGACATGGTGTCGAGGTTGATCGTGCAGGAGGCGTCGGTGGGCAGGGCGATATTGACCTCGCCGGAGGTGGTGTCGATCTTCAGCTCATGGGGCGTATCGCGCAGCGCCAGCAAGACCATCCCGGAAACAGTGTTGGCGCGGATATCCCGGCAGCTGTCCAAATCGTACGCCATGGATCCGGAGACGGAGGAGGTCTTCACCTTCTTCATATCGCCAGCGACGTTGATCTTCCCGGACACGCTGTCGATGCGCAGGGACTCCGCCTGGGAATCCAGCAGGGCGACGGAGCCGGATACAGAGTCGATTCCGACTTCATCAACGATCATGGCGCTGAGCGCTACCTTGCCGGAAACCGTATTTACCTCCAGCTTGTCCAGCCGCAGGCCCGCTGCCGAAACGGAGGCGGAAACGGTGTCGAACTTGCACACATGAAGCGCATCGGCCAGGGAACGGGGGAGGGATAAGACCATATCCTTTTTGGGGAGCTTGCCGCGATGGTTCTTCTTGCAGGCCTGGATGCGGAGTTTGCTCCCGCTGACCCCGTAGCGCAGGGCGTCCTTTTCGCTGATGGCCGTATCGGCGGTCTCCCGGATGCGGATAACGTTTTCGTCCGTCAGCTCTATCTTCACCGAACCGCTGATCCAGTCGACGGTCAGCTCCTTTAATTGTCCATTTCGACGACATACGTTCCATCCGAAGAATAGGGGTTCTTCAGATTCGTATATGAATTCGTGTCCACTTGGGTCTGACTGCCCGTGAAGGAAGACACGATGCGCCCCGCCAAAAACAGGCCGGCGCAGATACACAGCGCCAAGCACAGGCATACGATCAAAATGATCCAACCGGTTTTGCTCATAACCATTTAGCTCCGTTTTCAAATCAATCTGCTGTAAAAGCACATACCACCAAGTATACACAGTATACGATCGAATGGATAAAAAAGCAATCCCATACGGATCAAACTGTCTGAGGCTATTGCTTTTTGAATCTTTTTTTAGTAAAATTCTCCGTACATTCAATGGGAGATGGATCGCATGACGATAGTTGAGCTGTTTGTTTTGGCCGTGGGCCTGTCCATGGACGCATTCGCGGTGGCCGTCTGCAAAGGGCTGGCCATCGGCAGGATCCAGTGGAAACATGTGGTGATCGTGGGCCTTTGGTTCGGCGGCTTTCAGGCCTTGATGCCCTTGATCGGGTATTTGCTGGGCAGTACCTTCGCGGAGTATATCGCCGCCGTGGATCATTGGATCGCCATGATACTGTTGGTGCTCATCGGCGCCAACATGATCCGAGAATCCCTGGATAAGGACCCGGAGCATGTGAATCCTTCCCTGGGGTTCAGGACCATGCTGGTGATGGCCATCGCCACCAGCATCGACGCTTTGGCCGTGGGCGTGACCTTCGCCTTCCTGGAGGTGCGCATCCTGCCCGCCGTCACCTTTATCGGCGTCATCACCTTTTTGCTCTCCGCCCTGGGCGTGAAGATCGGCAGCATCTTCGGCACCAAATATAAGAGCAAAGCCGAGCTGGCCGGCGGCGTCATCCTGATCCTCCTGGGCCTTAAGATCCTATTGGAGCACCTGGGCTATCTGCCCTTTTGAACTGTGACAGGAAAAAGGACCGCGCTTGCGGTCCTTTCTTTTTTACTCCCTGTACCCGAAGTAAAGCAGCGCTTCCAGAACGCCGCCGCCCACGGAGAGGGCTTTGTCCGAGGCGCAGCGGCAGTGATCCGGCTGACAGCGGGGGTCCACGTCGCCGCTCTTCATGCCCTCATGGACCAGGATGCCCTCCGGCAAAATGCCCCGAAGGGTGCCGCCGATCCTGCAGGTCACAGGCGCATCGTCCACATAGGCCACGGTCTCACCGGAGCGCACCTGGTCCCCGATGGCGCGAAGGGGATGAAACACCCCCGCCTTGGGGGCGCGGATGATCCGCTCCACGGTGTAGCCGCCGATGTTGCCCGGCACGCCGGTGTTGGGGGCGGCAGAGCCCGTGTAGATAGCCCGGCCCAGATAATGGCCCCGTTGGGTCTCCACCACGGCGTGGCAATCCTGCCCGGCGGTGAACCCGGGCCCCACGGCGATGACGATGGGCGCGTCGGTGATGTGCGTGTCGATGTTCACCTTGGCGAGCCGTGCGTCCACCACCGCCGCCGGTCGAAGCAGGGACAGGACCGTGCCGCCATCGTCGGCAAACACAGGGATATGGCCCCGGGCCCATATCCCCTCGGCGTCCGCTTTCGTTTTTGCCCGTTCCGCCGTGATATTCTCCACGGAACAGACGCCGTGCAGGATGGCTTCTGAGAAGCAAACCGTCCGTCGGATGGAGGTGGGTTTTTCAAGATCGGTCATGGCCAGGGTAAACCCGCATCGAAAGAGACGAACGGCGATACCGCTGGCCATATCGCCCGCGCCGCGGATCAGGATCATGGCAGTACACTCCTGTTTTTTCTGTCAGTATACTCCCGGATCCGCCTGCCGTCAAATGGTCCTTATCGGTAAAGGTCCGCGGATACGTACACCAGCCCCTCGATGGAGGGATAGCTGTCCTCGTAAGCTGTCTCCTTTTTGATGAGATTTCCGTCGGCATCGTAGTATTCCTTGTACGTCACGGAGGTCCGGCCTCGCCGCTCCTTGCGCTCCTCCACCCGGGACCCGGCGGACAGGCTTTCGTCCAGCTTCACCTTGGTCCCCTTGGCGGGCAGGGAGCCGGTACGCTTGGACGTGATCCTGATATGATCGAAGTCCGTGCTGTGGATGCCGTAGAGGCGGACTGTGACGGTCTTGGCCTTTTTATCGAGATGGGCGAAGATGACCAGTTCCCCTTCCGTGGAGTTGACAAACTTGAAATCCTTGTACCCGGTGGCGATGGTGGCGTCCCTGCCGATGGGCACGTAGTGCATGGGCCAGCTGTGATGATGGCGCTCCGTGATGGTCAGATCCGCCATCATGACCGCGTTGAACAGGGTGGAGGATACCTGGCAGACGCCGCCGCCGTATTCCTTCTCATATGTGCCGTTGCGGATGGCCGGAGCAAGATAGTAGCCGTTCTCCTTCGTGCGATCCAAAATGGTCTTGTTCATGCTGAACTCCTCCCCGGGTTCGAGGACGACGCCGTTGATGCGAGCCGCCGCCAGCGTCATGTTGTTCACCCGATTCTTACGCCCCAGGGTGGAGCCCTTGAAGGAGGTGGAGAACTCGGCCAACAGCGTATATTTGGCGCGAAGATCCTCTGCAGTTACTTCGGCTGCGGTCGGCGCCATGGTCACGATGATCGGGGAGACGTCCGCCGTCAACAGCGCCTGTCGCAGGGACGGCTCATCGATCTGCTGCCCCGCCTCTTCGGATACAAAGCTGATAGGCGCGGCAGGATCGTCGGAATAAAGGATCTGAGCGTCCTGGCAAGGCGATCCGTAAAGCTCGTTCAACCGCTGACAGAAGGCGGAAAAAACCGTGGAGTCGATGGCTAAGGCGCCGGCGCTGCCTACGATCACGCCCATGTCGGAGAGACGATAGCTGAGCACATCGTTGCCCACCCACAGATCCATGGTTTTTTGTGTAGGGTCCGGCGGGGTGGGAGAAGGCGAATCGGTCCGCTTCCTTACCGCAGGGGAGGTGCGTATGGGCGTTTGCGAAGCTTCGCCGGGCATATCTTTGCAGCCGCACAGCAATGACAGCAGCAGGATCAATAGCAATACGTGTTTCATAGGAGGTAGTATGCTCGATAAAAAGTTTTTTACGCGAAGGATTGACAAATGACACAGGGTCCATTATAATTCTGAATTGCGCGGTGGTGCTGGAATTGGCAGACAGGCACGTTTGAGGTGCGTGTGCTTCGCGCGTACGAGTTCAAGTCTCGTCCACCGCACCAGCAAAAATCTCTTTTGTCTTTGGGCAGAAGAGATTTTTTTATGCCATCCTGTGAGATTTCAATCTTTTTTTGCGATACTTCGGTTGCAATTTGTCACCGGGGTGCTATGATGACAGTATACGGGGGCGTCGAGAGGAGATACTATGTCGTTTGGCGTACTGATGGGCATCGTTCTGGTGGTGGGCCTCATCTTGATAGTGGGCCTTATTTCCGGGCGCCGCGTAAAAAACTCCTCCGATTTTCTGTCCGGTGGGGGAAAGGCGGGCACATTTCTGGTGGCCGGCGCGATCATGGGGAGCTTGGTGGGGAGCCAGGCCACCATGGGCACCGCGCAGCTGGCTTTCCAATATGGTTTTTCCGGATGGTGGTTCACCTTGGGCTGCTGCTTTGGCTGCCTTGCCTTGGGACTTGGTTACAGCCGCAGGCTTCGGCAAAGCGGATGCATCACTGAGCTTGCCATCGTCACACGGGAGTATGGGGCCGCTTCGGGAGCCATCAGTTCTGTCCTTTGTTCTCTGGGCATCTTTATCAGCGTTTTCTCCCAGGTGATCGCCTGCGCGGGACTGTTGTCCGCGCTGTTCCCGGGAACGCCCCTGTGGGCAGGGGCGCTCTCGTCCGCTTTGCTCATGGGTCTATACGTGATCTTCGGCGGCGCTTGGGGCGCAGGCATGGGCGGTATCATAAAACTGTTGTTGCTTTGCGCTGTGTCGATGATGAGCCTATGCTGCATCCTCTGCTGGTCCCACGGGCCTGCAGCCCTATGGAACGATCTGAACGCCATGCTTGCGGGCACCCCTCTTGGCATGGCCCGCCAGGCGGCCACGGGAGCGCCGAACATCCCCGACACGATGGCGCTGAAGGCGAGGTTCCTGAGCCTGACCGCCCGAGGCGCGGCCAAGGATCTGAGCTCCGGCGTTTCGCTGCTGCTGGGCGTCCTCTGCACCCAGAGCTATGCCCAGGCCATCTGGTCGGGAAAAACGGATCGTGCGGCGCGCAGCGGAGCTTTGATCAGCGCGCTGGCCGCTCCTTTCATCGGGCTTGGAGGCGTGGCCATCGGCTTTTTCATGCGCAGCCACTATATGCTGCGCGCGGAAGCGGCGGTGTTGATCTCTGCAGGGCAGGCGCTGCCGGATCTTCCCGTTCTGGAAAGCACCATACGAACGATGCCGACCTTTGCGCTGGATCATTTTCCCCCCTTGGTGGCCGGGATCGTTCTGGGCACATTGCTCATCACCGCCGTCAGCGGCGGCGCGGGACTTGCTTTCGGGATGGCCACGATCCTGACGCGGGACATCCTGAAGCGGCTCTCCCATCGTTGGGACGATCCTAAAAGGGAGCTGAAGGCGGTTCGGATCTGCATCGGCGGCATTCTGCTGGCGGCCATCGCGGTGACCGTAGCCATGCCCGATTCGCTCATCAATGACTTCGGCTTTTTGTCCATGGGGTTTCGCGCCTCGGTCCTCTTCCTGCCCATGACCGCCGCCCTGTGGCTGCCGGGCCGATTGGACGGCAAATGCATTTTGATATCCATGATCCTGTCGCCCCTTGCGGTGATCCTGTCGAAATGCCTCTCCCTTCCCGGGGATCCCTTGTTCTGGGGCATGGGCGTCTCGCTGCTGTTGTGCGCGTTGGGCCTGGTCCGGGGCAAAACAAAGGGAGCCGAATGACGGCTCCCAAGCGATCCATACCATGATCATTCCACAGTGAAGAAAACCTGATCTCCAAAGGAGTTAACCAGTTGGATAACAGGCCGCTTCTCACCCTTCGGCAGAGGGAGCTTCAGGGGCAGCTTAGCCTTTGTGACGGTGTAAGCAGGATGGAACACCTGCGATTGTTCACTTCCGACGGCGGCATAGGCCAAGGGAGCTGAACGGTGATTCAGCGTCGCTTTGGCGACCAGGATGTGCTTGTCTTCCACGGTATACGTGACCTCGCTTTTGCATCGGCTGGCGGGGAAGTGCAGCGTCATGGGCCGGGGCTCGGCTCCCGGCTCGTCCAGAAGGGTCGGCCTGGAGGCGAGAGACAGCAGCCGTTTACGCAGCGTGATGAGGGCCAGGGGAGAGGCGTCCACCGCCAGGAACCGGCGATCGTTCTTCACCGCCACGGCGGCCGATGTACCGCTGCCGGAGAACAGATCGCAAACCAGATCCCCCTTCTGGGAGGACGCCAGTATGATCCGTTCCAGCAAAGCCTCCGGCTTCTGCGTGGCGTAGCCCAAACGCTCCCGATCCTTCTGCTGCAGATGTTCTATATCGGTCCAAACGTCCGTAGGATAGATCAGATCGTCCTCATAATAGGTGTATAGTTTGCCGCGGGAGCGGATGGAAAATCCCACCCGTCCGTTCTGGTCCACAAACTGCTTCATGTGGTTCCTGGGTTCAGGGCCTCTGGGCTTGCCTACGGCGGCGATGTTGAAATACACCCGACGGCTCTTGCGATAGAACAGGATGGTGTCATGCTTGCGAGGATAGAAGCGAGTGGCTCGACCCCCGGACTTGTAGCTCCAGATGATCTCATCCATGAAGTTGTCCTGGCCGAAGATATCGTCCAGCATCAGCCGGAGTTTCGCGCTCATGCGCCAATCAACGTGCAGATACAGGCTGCCGGTGGGCGAAAGGAGGGCGTGGCAGCCCAGGAGGATGGTGCGCATCCATTTGAGATACTCGTTTTCCGGCATATCGTCCTGAAACAAAGGGACCTTGCCGCCGTCGTTCGCTTCCCCTTTGCTCAGAAAGGCGTCTCCCGTGCCGAAGGGAGGGTCCAAATAGATGAGCTGCACCTTCCCTCGATAGGCCTTAATCAGCGCCGGAAGCTGTTTTTCGGAGCGGGCCAGAAAGAAGGAACCGGATCCGCCTAAATCATGCTGCTCCGCCTTGCAATAGATACGCATTCTTCTTTCCTCCCACCACGCAGTATATAGTTGTATAATACAAGATGTTGCGTCATATGGCAAGTATAATCGCAATATTTCGTGTGAATGAATTGAGAATTGCAGAAAACGAAAAAAACGTTGCAATGAGATGCGCGAAGTGTTATTATATATTAAATTTGTTTAGGAGGTTTTGTATGAAAGTTATCATCGACTCTGCCGAGAGAATTGCAGCCATGGCTGCTCAACAATATGTCGCTCTGCTCAAACGCAAGCCAAACGCCATCTTGGGCGGGGCCACCGGGTCCACGCCCCTCGGCCTCTACGCGGAGTTGGTTCGTCTCAACAAGGCGGGGGAGATCTCCTTCAAGGATGCGTCCAGCTTTAACCTGGACGAGTACGTGGGCTTGGACGGGACCCACGATCAGAGCTATCGGTACTTCATGGATCATAACCTGTTCGATCATATCGATATCGACAAAACGCGCACCCATGTTCCCTCCGGCATCGACGTCAGCGACCCGGCCGCCTATGACAAGCAGATAGAAGCCGCGGGCGGCGTGGATCTGCAGCTGTTGGGCATCGGCAACAACGGCCACATCGGCTTCAACGAGCCCGGCACGCCCTTTGGCTCCCTGACCCACATCGTGGAGCTCACCGAATCCACCAGGGAAGCGAACAAACGCTTTTTCAACTCCATCGACGAGGTGCCCACCCACGCGGTCACCATGGGCGTGAAGACGGTCATGCAGGCTCGTTCCATCATCCTTATGGCCATCGGGCCCGCCAAAGCGCCCATCATGAAGGAGATGCTCCAGGGACCCGTCACCGAGAAGGTGCCCGCCTCCGTGCTGCAGCTCCATCCGGATGTGACCGTCTACATGGACTACGAAGCCGCCAAGCTGCTGTAAGGAGCGAACCATGGGAAAATATTTCGGAACGGATGGTTTTCGCGGTGAGGTCAACAAGGTCCTGACCGTAGAGCATGCCTATAAGATCGGACGGTTCATCGGCTGGTATTACGGTCGGGATCACAAGGCCAGCGTGGTCATCGGCAAGGACACCCGTCGATCCGGCTATATGCTGGAGCATGCCCTGATCTCCGGCATCACGGCTTCCGGCGCGGACGCCTATATGCTCCATGTTACCACCACGCCCAGCGTTTCCTATATCACGCGCATCGACGATTTCGACTGTGGCATCATGATCTCCGCCAGCCACAACCCCTATTACGACAACGGCATCAAGCTAATCAACGGCAACGGGGAGAAGATGGAGGACGAAGTCCAGGATCTGTGTGAAAAGTATCTGGACGGTGAAATGGGGGAGCTTCCCCTGGCTGAGCGGGAAAAGATCGGCAAGGCCGTGGACTACGCCGCCGGCCGCAACCGCTACATCGGCTATCTCATCAGCCTGGCCACCCATTCCTACAAGCATATGCGGGTGGGCCTGGACTCTGCCAACGGCTCCACCTGGCAGATCGCCAAGAGCGTGTTCGACGCCCTGGGCGCAGACACCTATGTGGTGGGCAACACCCCGGACGGCCTCAACATCAACAAGGACTGCGGTTCCACCCACATCGAAAACCTCCAGAAGCTGGTGAAGGAGAACCATCTGGACGTGGGCTTCGCCTTCGACGGCGACGCGGATAGATGCCTTGCTGTGGATGAGAAGGGGAACGTGGTCAACGGCGACCATATCCTCTATATCTATGCCGGCTATATGCAGGAGCGGGGCAAGCTGGGCGGCTCCAAGGTGGTCACCACCGTTATGAGCAACTTCGGCCTCTATAAGGCTCTGGACGCCCGGGGCATCGGGTATGAGAAGACCGCTGTGGGCGACAGGTATGTATACGAAAACATGCGCGCCAACGGTCACCGCATCGGCGGCGAGCAGTCCGGCCACATCATCTTTTCCAAGTACGCCACCACCGGCGACGGCCTTTTGACCGCCATCAAGATCATGCAGGTGATCCTGGATCGGAAGACGCCCCTGTCCCGCCTGGCGGAGCCCTGCCAGATGTACCCCCAGGTCCTCAAAAACGTGGTGGTGAAGGATAAGGACGAGACCATGAACGATCCGCGGGTCCAGGCCGAGGTGAAGGCGGCGGAGGAGCGGTTGGGCAACACCGGCCGGGTGCTCCTGAGAAAGAGCGGCACGGAGCCTGTGCTGCGGGTCATGTCCGAGGCCACCACCAAGGAGGCCTGCGAGCGGGAGGTGGACGCCATCATCCACGCTATGGACGAGGTGGGCCAGCTTATTCGAATCAAATAAGGAAGGCGAATCATGTATACGATAAACGATCTGTTGGATCTTTCCCATACCAAGGCTGCCCCGCTCTTTGAGGGCAAGACTTATCCCTATGAGGTGCTGGACGGCATCAAGGGCTTTATCCTGGAGCTGGGGGCCACCCTGAGCCCGGAGGAGTACGACCATCCCAAGGCGGATGTGTGGATCGCCAAGGATGCCGTGATCTACCCCAACAACTACATCGCCGGTCCCTGCATCATCGGCCATAAAACCGAAGTGCGTCCCGGCGCCTTCATCCGCGGCAGCGCCCTGGTGGGTGACAACTGCGTGGTGGGTAACTCCACGGAGCTGAAGAACGTGATCCTGTTCGACAACGTGCAGGTCCCCCATTATAACTACGTGGGCGATTCCGTCCTGGGCTACAAGTCCCATATGGGCGCCGGATCCATCACCAGCAACGTGAAGTCCGACAAGACCCTGGTGGTCCTGAAGGATGGGGAAAGGGAGCTGCCCACCAACCGCAAGAAGGTGGGCGCCGTGTTGGGCGATTATGTGGAGGTAGGCTGCAACAGTGTGCTGAACCCGGGCACCGTCATCGGGCGGCACAGCAACATCTATCCCACCAGCTGCGTGCGGGGCGAGATCCCGGAAAACGCCATCTTCAAAACCGGTGGGCGGATCGTAAAAAAAGCTGAAAAAGTCTAAATATTTCATAAAAAAAGTGTTGACTTCCTCGGCGACAGAGGCTATAATATCACCCGAACGTCGCCCAAGACAGCCGGTAGCGGTGAAAAGACCGTGTAAATCCTGCCGAGGTGGTGGAACACGAAGCTTGTATTCATGTCCTTCCGTCTTAAGCGACGGGAGGATTTTTTATACAAGGAGGTGAAACAATGGCAAACGCGAAGTTTATCGAGCAAAAAGCAGCCAAGGTCGCTGAGATCCAGGCGAAGAT
>CADCMN010000016.1 GCA_902802575.1 uncultured Eubacteriales bacterium
ACCGAGGTCTACAGCCGCATCACCGGCTACTACCGGCCCGTGCAGAACTGGAACGACGGCAAGGCCCAGGAGTTCAAGGATCGGAAGGTCTACAACATCGGCCGGTCCGTGCTGACCCATGTGGGCCCCAAGCCCGAGGGCGCGCCCGCGGAGAAGCCCGTGTTCACGGCGCCGGCGGAGGTCCAGCCCGAGCCCGTGGAGGAAGCGAAGGCGGACGCCACGATCCTGCTGTTCAAGACGCCCACCTGCCCCAACTGCAAGCTGGCCATGACGCTCCTCGACAAGGCGGGCGTGGCCTACACGGCTCTGAACGCCAACGAGAACAAGGAGCTGGTGGCCCAGTACGGCGTGAAGCAGGCCCCCACGCTGGTGCTCTTGGAGAAGGATGGGTTCGCCTCCTTCCGCGGCGTATCTGATATCAAGGGCTGGCTCATGGGGAAGAAATAGAGGTATTGATTGAAAACAGTCCCCGCTTTTCTTGAAAGAAAAGCGGGGCAAAAGAACTTTTATCTGGCAAAAGCTATATGCCAGTCTAAGCCTGAAATATTTCCTGACTTTTCTTTTTCGGTCCCTTTTTCTTTTCTTTCCAGGGGCAAAACACAGTCGAAACCTTCACTTTGCTCGGTTTCTCTTTGTTTTGCCCGTGCTCCGCCTCGCTGCATCTGCCACAGGCAGCGCTTGGCTTCGCACCCAAAAAGAAAAAGGGACAAAATAATAAACTGAGGTAAAACCCATGTACGACATCATCGTCATCGGCGGCGGCCCCGCGGGCATGACCGCGGCGCTCTACGCCCTTCGGAACGGCAAATCCGTGCTGGTGCTGGAAAAGCACGGCTTCGGGGGCCAGATCACCTACTCTCCCAAGGTGGAGAACTACCCCGGCACCATCCAGATGAGCGGCAACGAGTTCGCCGACAAGATGCTGGAGCAGATTTTGGCCCTGGGCGCGGAGGTGGAGCTGGAAAAGGCCGTGGCCGTGGAGGAGGAAAGCGGCCATAAGCTGGTGAAGACCGAGGAGGGGAACACCTTTGAGGCCATGGCCGTCATCCTCGCCACGGGTGTGAAGCACCGGATGCTGGGCCTTCCCGGGGAGAACGAGCTGGTGGGCAACGGCATCTCCTTCTGCGCCGTGTGCGACGGCGACTTCTTCTCCGGTCAGACCGTCTGCGTGGCGGGCGGCGGCAACTCCGCGCTGCAGGAGGCGATCCTGCTGGCGGAGAAGTGCAAGGAGGTCATCATCCTCCAGGATCTGCCGGAGCTCACGGGCGAAGCGACCCTGCAAACCATACTCAAACACCGGGCCAACGTGACCATCGAGACCAACCGGAAGATCGTGGGCGTCCAGGCCGGCGACGACGGCCTCACCGGCGTCACCGTGGAGGATCGGCTCACCGGGTGGCAGCGGACCATCCCCGCCGAGGGCCTGTTCATCGCCATCGGCCTGATCCCCGAGAACGGACCCTTCGCAGACCTGGCCGACCTCAACAGCTACGGCTATTTCGCCTCCGGCGAGGACTGCCTGACGAAGACCCCCGGCGTGTACGTGGCCGGGGACTGCCGCAGCAAATCCATCCGCCAGCTCACCACCGCCTGCGCCGACGGCGCCGTGGCCGCCCTGGCCGCCTGCCGGTATGTGAACGAACGAAAGTAAACGGTTCCTTTTGCTCTTCGGTGAAGAGAAGAAGGAACAGAAAAAGACAAGCGTAAGAACACAAAGAGGGCTATGTGCAAAAGCATAGCCCTCTTGTATGCTCTTTGACTTTGGTTCATTCCTTTATCAGATCCTTAATGACTTCCCCCGCGATGATGAGCCCTGCCACCGAGGGCACGAAGGCCACGCTGCCCGGGGTGGCCCGGCGGTGGGTGTCCTCGTCCGCAGGGGCGGGGGAGAGGGCCGGTTCCGTGGAGTAGACCACCTTCACGTGCTCGACGCCCCGCTTCCTGAGTTCCCGGCGCATGACCCGGGCCAGGGGGCACACGGAGGTCTCGGAGATGTCCGCCACCCGGAAGGCCGTGGGGTCCAGCTTGTTTCCCGCGCCCATGGAGGAGATCACGGCTGTCCCCGCCGCCTTGGCCGCCTCGATGAGCTGGAGCTTGCCGGCCACGGTGTCGATGGCGTCCACCACGTAATCATATTGGCTGAAATCAAATTGATCCGCCGTTTCGGGGAGATAGAAGACGGGCCAGGTCCGCACCGCGCAGTCGGGGTTGACGCTCAGGACCCTTGCCTTGGCCGCGTCCACCTTCAGCATGCCCAGGGTGTTCCGGGTGGCGATGATCTGCCGGTTCAGGTTGGACAGGACCACCCGGTCGCTGTCGATCAAATCCAGAGCTCCTATGCCGCTTCGGGCCAGGGCCTCCACCACATATCCGCCCACGCCGCCGACGCCGAACACGGCCACCCGCGCACGGGCGAGCCGCGCCATGGCTTCCTCCCCCAGCAGCATCCGGGTCCTCGAAAACATATCCTCCATAGGTTACGCCTCCCGAACGGGCAGATCCTCGATCAGCACGTCCATGGTGCCCCCGCAGACCATGCCCTCCAGAGCCGCCACGTCGCCGGTCATATCCACGGTGACCACCTGGCTTCGGCCCGTGCCCATGAGCCGCCGGGCCGCCAAAATGGCCTGGTTCTCCCCGCAGCCGCCGCCGATGGTCCCGGCGCTGTTGCCCAGCTTGTCCGCGCCCATGAGGGCCCCGCCCTTCACCGGCGTGGAGCCCTTGGCGGAGAGCACCAGCAGCAATGCGGCGGGCCGACTGTCGTCGCTGAGGAAGCGCAGGGCGTCCAGGTCCGTGTTCTGCTGGGGCAAAAGACCCTCCCCAACGGGCAAAGCGTGGCGGACGGCGATAAGCTCCGCCAGGATGGACACGGCGATCTCCGCCGGGGTCACCGCCCCGATAGAAAGGCCGATGGGCGCGTGGACCCGCGCGAGGCGCGCCTGGTCATATCCCTCTTCCGCCAGCAGCCCGAACAGCCCCTTCACCCGGCGGCGGGAGCCGATCATGCCCAGGTACCGGGGTTCGTTCCCTCGGAGCAGATATTTCATGCAGGTCACGTCGTCCTTGTGGCCCCGGGTCAGCACGCACACAAAGTCCCCCGCGCCGATGTTCAGCCGGGGCAGGGCGGCTTCAAAGCTGTCGCAAAGGACCTCTTTGGCCTCGGGGAACCGGGCGTAGCTGGCGAAGGCGGGCCGATCGTCCGCCACCGTCACGGCAAAGCCCACCCGTATCGCCGCCTCATAGAGGGCCAGCGACACGTGGCCGCCGCCCAGCAGAACGAGACGCTCCGGGGGCAGGAACCGGCGAACGATCCGCTGCCCGTTCACCTGGCGGACCAGGTCCGCCTCCCGGCCGGCCGTCACCGCGTCGAAAATCTCCTGAAATTCTTTACGCATCCTGCTGTGCCTCGTACCATTTCATGGCGTCCAGGGTGTCGGACAGGAGCTGCTCGAGAGGCCAGCCCAGCATATCCGCGCCCTTCTCGATCACGTCCCGGGAGCAGCCGGCGGCGAAGTTCAACGTCTTATACTTCTTCTTCAGGGACTTCAAACTCACCTCGCCCACCTTCTTATTGGGGTGGATCAGGGCCACGGCCCCGATGAGGCCGGTGAGCTCGTCCGTGGCGTAGAGGACCTTTTCCATCTCGTGCTCCGGCTTCACGTCGTTTCGGTGGCCGTAGCCGTGGCTCACAACGGCCCGGATGAGCCGGGGATCCAGATCCTGGACCTCCATGATCTCCCTGGTCTTCTCGCAGTGCTGCTCGGGCCACTTCTCGTAATCAAGATCGTGCAGCAGCCCCACCAGCTTCCAGAAATCCTTCTCCGTGCCGTAGCCCAGCTTGTCGGCGTACCAGCCCATGACCGCCTCCACGGTCTGGCCGTGCTGCAGATGGAAGGGCTCCTGATTGTATTTCGTGAGCAGGTCCCAGGCCTCCGCCCGGGTGATCTCTCTTGCCATGTTTCGTCCACACCTTTCCATACGTTTATTGCCTATTATAGGAAGAAAAGGGGGCGGCTGTCAATTCTGAAAACAAACTGCAGGTGTTACATATCATTGTAACACCTACACTTGTATATAACGAGTTAAGCTTTACACGGTTGAAATCTGTTTTTTTCAATGATATAATGCTTTTGATTCTTCTGCAGGAGTAGCCATTATGAGGAAACTGTTATCCGTTGCTTTAGCCCTATGTTTCATCTTTATTGCTGCCTCCTCAGCACTTGCTGACAGCATTCCGGAAGAAGTCCTTTCTCAGATTGATAAAGTATTCTATGTCGAAACACAAGACAGGAAGAGCATCGCTTCCGGGACGGCATTCCTGATAGCGAACAATGATGACGGCAGCTTTCTGTTGACAAACAATCATGTCGTGGAACTGAATTTGGATAATGTGGTGGTTTGGACCGGGAATGGGCAAATTACGCAAGCTAATGTTGTCGCCAAAGATAAACGCTTTGATTTAGCGGTTTTAAAAACGACTGCTACTATACATGAAAAGCCCGTTGTTTTTTCCACGGATGTTACACGCGGTTCGGCTGTATATGCGGTTGGTTTTCCGGGTGATGCCGAGTATCTTTCGGATTTTGCACTTCGCACATCTCAAGATGCAACTATTACCGATGGTGTTATTAGCGCAATAAGAACAGCACAGATCGTATCTGGCGGTCCGTCTGTTGGCATTATTCAAACAAACGCGAGCATCAACCACGGCAATTCCGGCGGCCCGTTATTTGATCAGAATGGGTTTGTGGTAGGTGTTAACACATATGGTGTTTCATCAGGCATATTTGGTGCAATCAGTTCCGTTTCTGTTTTGGAGTTTTTAAAGGAGAATGACCTGTTAGGCATAGTCTCCTTGAACAATGTCACTAATCAAAGCGCAAATAGTAGTTCAGAGAAAACGATCTGGTTTGTTTGGCCGTTTGTTGCGCTTGGTATTATTATCATGACCGCTATATCGATACTTGTTATAGCGCTGAAGGGCAAAGGGAAACGGGCAGGAAAGAAAAAAGCGGAAATGCCGCTGTTCGAATACGTATCCATGCTTTCAGAACCTTTATCTGATGCCGATATCGTAACGATGCTAATGCCCGTAGCCAAAGAACTGAGGGAGAAGCATGCTGAAGGGTTAGTCCATGCAGGTATTTCCCCACATTCGATCATCGCCTCAAAAAAAGGCTGTCGCATAGATCCAAAGTATCGTCAAGGCGCCTTTGTCGCGAGCGAGTTTGTCGCCCCCGAACAGCAAAGCGGAAAAGGTGCCAGCGTAAAGACCGACATTTATTCGTTCTGCCGCTTGTTAGAGCACATGCGCAGAGCGGGTGTTAAGGATACATCTTTGTTGGATAGTGAAGAGCCCATAGATAACACATTCTCAGTAACACCTAAATATGAAAGCGTATTGTCAGAAGTAATACATAAGGGGACAAGTGAAGCCGCTGAGGACCGTTTTTCCAGCATGCAGGATATAATTTATACTCTGGCAGGTCTGAATACATCCTCTCTGTCTCCAACAGCGTTAGCCCCGTTCTCCGGGAAAAATAGCAGGCCTTCTTCTCCTCAAAGGAAGACAAAGATTTGGATCCCGATAGCCGTTGGTTCATCCTTGCTTATTCTTTCTTTTGTTGCGAATCAGATTATCGTTGAGTGCAAACTGAGCAAAGCCGCTGATGCACAGGACTATGACTCCATAGAAAATCTATATCCCAACTATTATTTTCCAGGTCAAAAAATCAAGAAATACCTGGAGTTTTATTCTGCTGGACTGGATTTATCTTCAGGTAATTATACTGATGCATATCTGCGCTTTAAAGCATTGGGAGATTTTCATGATTCAGTAAACCTGGCAAAAGAAAGTCGATATCTGTATGCAAAGGAGTTGCTTTCCTATGGAAAGTACGAGGATGCACAATCGATTTTTGTTGAACTGATCGATTATCAAGATTCAAAGGTATTGTCGAAAGAATGTGATTATCAAAAAGCTATTTCCCTTGCTGAAAATGGGGATTATGAAGCTGCCATCCAAATGTTTACATCATTAGGAGATTACAAGGATTCTGCTGAATTGGTTTACGAGACGAAAGCAGATCGAGGATTGTCATATCTTGATGCGAAACAGTATGAAAAGGCATTAGCAGAGTTTACAGCATTGAAAGAAGATGGTTGGGCAGATGCATCCGAAGGAATCAATCTTACGTATTATGTGTGGGGAAACGAGTTAGCTAAAGAACAAAAATATGTAGCTGCCTATGATAAGCTATTGTACTGTAAAGATTATAAGGATACTGCTCAAATACTTAACAAGCTGAAAGATAAAATATATAAGCAAGCGCGATCGTTGTATTCTACTAAAGCTTATAGCAATGCCGAGGCGCTCTTTAAGAAAGTTGGAACAAATTATTCACGAGCCAACGATTATTTGTTATTGATAAAAGCACATACAAAACCAGATGCCCTTACGCCAAAAGAGAAACAAAAGCTTTTTTCCATCCTATCTTTTCAGGATGCTAAAACTCTAATCATGAGCACACAAGATATTGCAAGATCATTCCTTGCCGGAACATGGCGGGGGTCGGGTTATTATTTCACAATGAAAAGCGATGGCCGCACGAATTATAATCTTCCGCATTTCGATTATGGGGATTATTACAGAATACAAAACGGAAAGTATCTTCGGTATTACGGCAAGACTCCAAACACTACAAAGACATTATTCACAATTAGTATAATTGATAAAAACACTATCTCGATTCTGTGTGCGCAGAACGGCAGGACATATACACTGAAAAGGGATTGACGACGGTTGCCTGGAGGAGACTCGTAAACTTCTATGTTGACAAAAGGTCTGATTTGATGAAATCAGACCTTTTTTGATTTACCCCTTGATAAACCGCGACATGCGCGCGTGATTACAAGAACGCAAATCGTTCTTGCAACACCTTGCAGGCCAGGTCGCAATCACAGATTGCTCCCCGCTCTGCTACAAACGTGCCACCGGCACGTTTGCTTAACACATCGCGTGCTCGGTACGCCGTAGGCGTATAGGCGGGACCTGGAAGCCCCGCCGCAGCGGACCCTGACAGTTGAAAAACGCAGTTTTTCAACTGTCAAGCACACATGCCGTGAGCGGCCATGTAGTCGTAGAGCATCTGGCCGTGCTCCTGTTCCTCCTTCTGGATGTGATTCAGGGCCGACCGGGCGCCGGCGTCGGTGAACTCGAAGATGCAGGTGTCGTACACGCTGGACACGTGCTTCTCCGTGTCCAAGGCGTCCTTCAGCAGGTATTCGTCGTTCTTGCTGTGGGATTCTTGCTGTGGGATTTTTCCGCGGGCTGGCCGCTGCCGGGCTGGCTGTTCTGCTGGCTCTGGCTCCTGGACATCATGGGCACCGTGCCCTCCATCAGGCTGTTGATGGTCTTCAGGTGTTCCTCCTCCTTGGACCGGATGGTCAAAAACAGATCCGCCAGGGCCTGGTCCTCGGCCTTCTGGGCGTACTGGCCGTACTTCTCGATGCAGATCTCCTCCGAAGTCTTGAGGTCCTGCAGCAGCATGGATTCCTTTTGCGTCAGTTTCATTGTTTTCATCACCTCGCCCATAGGATGACCCGGTGCGCCGCCCGCCATGCGGCGAGGACAAAGTCTCTCCTTTTTTGCGCTTTTCTCTTGCAATCCGCGCCCCGCTGTCGTATACTGTCCCATATTTTCACGGGAGGCGCATCATGGAAGCGTACGGATACAGGGAGGGACTCAGGGACGGGCTGCCCATCGGCCTGGGGTATCTGTCCGTGTCCTTCGGCTTCGCCATCTGGGCGGTGAAGCAGGGCATCCCGGGCCTGGTGCTCGTGCTTCTTTCCGGCACCAACCTCACCTCCGCAGGCCAGGTGGCGGGGGTCACGGTCATGGCGGCGGGCGGGCTGCTCATCGAGCTCGCCTTGACGGAGTTCATCATCAACCTTCGCTACGCCCTTATGAGCGTCACGTTGACGCAAAAGCTTCATCCCGGCTTCTCCCTGGTGAAGCGGATGCTGGCGGCGTTCTTCGTCACTGACGAGATCTTCGCCGTGTCCTCCACCCGCAAGAGCCTGTTGACCTTCTCCTATATGATGGGCCTGGGGTGCCTGCCCTGGATCGGCTGGACCTTGGGCACGGCCCTGGGCGCCTTCGCCGGAACGCTGCTCCCCGCGGCCCTGTCCGCCGCTTTGGGCATCGCCATCTACGGCATGTTCATGGCCATCATCGTGCCGGGGGCCCTGGAGGAGAAGGGCGTGCTGCTGGCCATATCGGCCGCCGTGGGCCTGGGCCTGGTGCTCCGGTATGTGCCCCTGTTCCGCTTCCTGTCGGAGGGCTTCGTCATCATCCTCAGCGCCGTTTTCGGGGCCTGCATGGCCGCCTGGCTCAAGCCGGTGAAGGCGGGGGAGGGGGACGCATGAAGCTGTATCTGTACCTCCTCGTCATGGCGGGCGTCACCTATCTCATCCGCATGCTGCCCCTGGCGTTCTTCCGCAAAAAGATCACCAGCCCCTTTCTGCTGGGCGTCCTCCACTACATGCCCTTCGCGGTCCTGGGGACCATGACCGTTCCCGCCATCTTCACCTCCACCGGGGAACCCATCTCCGCCGTGGCGGGCTTTTTGGTGGCCCTGCTCCTGGGCCTCAAGCGCCGGTCCCTCATCGAGGTGGCCCTGGCCGCCACCGCCGCGGCGTATGTGACTTCCCTGCTTTTGCAGGCGTTCTGACCTATCTCCGCTCGTGGGGGCGATTCATGAATCGCCCGCCCTATTTTCGCTCAAAAGCGGGCCGATCGTGATCGGCCCCTACAACACCGCTGCAAAATCCTGGCGTCCTTACGAAAAAAAACTTGACCCTGACGTAACGTCAGGGTTTATACTTATAGGCGAAGGGAGGCGATGACCATGATGACGGTCCACCAGGTCAGCAAATTGACCGGCGTCAGCGTCCGGGCCCTGCACCACTACGATGAGCTGGGGCTGCTGAAGCCCGCCGAGGTGACCGAAGCCGGGTATCGGCTATATGACGAGAGCTCCCTGGCTCGACTCCAGAGCATCCTGCTCTTTCGGGAGCTGCAGTTCCCTCTGAAGGACATCGGGGCCATCTTGGACAGCCCCACCTTCGACCGGAACAAGGCGTTGGATCAGCAAATCGAGCTGCTGACGCTGAAGAAGGAACATTTGGACAATCTGATCGACTTAGCCAAAGGCATCAAAGGTATGGGGGTGAAACACTTGACGGATTTCAGAGCGTTCGACACCAGAAAGATCGACGAGTACGCCCGGGAGGCCAAGGCGTCCTGGGGCCAGACCAAGGAATGGAAGGAATACGAGCAGAAATCCCGGGGCCGGACCCGGGAGGACAACAACGCCATCGCCCGGGGCATGATGGACATCTTCGCCGAATTTGGGGCCATCCGGGACCGGGACCCTGCTTCGCCCCAGGCCCAGGCCCTGGTAAACAAGCTCCAAAACTATATCACGGAGAACTTCTACACCTGTTCCGACGCGATCCTGCTGAACTTGTCCAGGATGTACGACGGCGGCGGATCCATGACGGAGAATATCGACAAGGTGGGCGGCCCCGGCACCGGGGACTTTGCCGCCCGGGCCATCGCCGTCCATTGCAACAGGTAAAAAACGCCGCTGGCGTTCGGCCTTTTTGTCATCCTGACCGAGGGAGCGAAAGCATACCAGCCGTTTCCGCGCAGAAGCATAAGCGACCGAGTGGAAGGATCTCTGAATGGAGCGGGAAGAAACGAGAAGCTTTTCCGCAGTATGAGCTTTTGCGATCAGAGATCCCTCGCCTTACGCTCGGGATGACAAGAGAAAGGGCAAGGCAATTCAACGGAGCACAAGTACAGTTGCGCTGAGGAGCAAAAAGCGGTATACTCATCCTATCAACAACAAGGAGGGCGGGTATGCCTCTTTTATTGGTGCGCAACGATATCACGAAGATGACCGTGGACGCCGTCGTCAACGCGGCCAATCCATCCCTGCTGGGGGGCGGCGGGGTGGACGGCGCCATCCACCGGGCCGCGGGGCCGGAGCTGCTGGCGGAATGCCGGACGTTAGGCGGCTGCAAAACCGGGGAGGCGAAGATCACCGGTGCCTATCGATTGCACGCCAAATACGTCATCCACACCGTGGGCCCCATCTGGTACGGGGGCAAGTACGGGGAGGAGCATCTGCTCCGCTCCTGCTATCGTCGCTCTTTGGAACTGGCGGCGGACCATGGCTGCGAGACCGTGGCCTTTCCTCTCATCTCCAGCGGCGTCTACGGCTATCCCAAGGCCGACGCCTTCCGGGTGGCTGCCGAGGCCATCGAAGCCTTTCTGCAGGATCACGATCTCACGGTCTATCTGGTCCTGTTCGATAAAGCGGCCTTCCTGCTGGGCGGCGAGCGCTTCGGGGAGGTGAAGAGCTTCATCGACGACGCCTACGCCGAAGCCGAGCTCAAGCGCCCCCGGAACCTGTATTCGAACCGCTGGGCGCAGGAGCCCCGGGACAGGCTGGCGGACACGGGAAAATTTTCCGCGGTGAGGGCGGAGGACCGGGAGGAGACCTGCTGCTATGGGGAGTCGGCCCCTTCCGTCCGGCCCTCGAAGCCCCCCCTTGCCCGGCCCAAGATGGCCCGGAAGGAGCCCGAGCCCCCTGCTTTGGAAAAGAAGGACAGCGACTTGCAGGACCTCCTCAGACAGTTGGATGAGAGCTTCTCCGTGACGCTGCTCAAGCTGATCGACGAGAAGGGCCTGACCGACGTCCAGTGCTACAAGAAAGCGAATATCGATAGGAAGCTCTTCTCCAAGATCCGGTCCGACCCCCACTACAAGCCCTCCAAGACCACCGCTGTGGCCTTTGCCCTGGCCTTGGAGCTGACCCTCCCCGAGACCCAGGCCCTCCTTTCCCGGGCGGGCTACACCCTGTCCCACAGCTACCTTGCGGACATCATCGTGGAAGCCTGCATCCGAAAGGGCGTCTTCAACGTCCTGGACGTGAACGAGATCCTCTTCTCCTACGACCAGCCCCTGCTGGGGAGCTGAGATGTCGCCCGACGAGCGACCTCTTCCCCTTTCATATCCTCTATACTGTGGTCACAGGGTTAGAAAACCCGGTGACCATTTTCATTTAGGAGGTACTAAGCTATGAAGAAGGGGTTGACGGAACTGGTGTTCATTTTGGACGAGAGCGGCAGCATGAGCGGCATGGAGGCGGACACCATCGGCGGCTTCAACAGCATGATCGACAAGCAGCGCCGGGAGGCGGGGGAGGCCTATGTGTCCACGGTGGCCTTTGCGAACGAGAGCCGGGTGATCCACGACCGGGTGCGCCTGGACGAGGTGGCGCCCCTGACCCGGCGGGACTACACCCCCGGCGGCTGCACGGCCCTGCTGGACGCCCTGGGCGGGGCCATCCACCACATCGGGAACGTGCACAGCATGGAGAATGCCAGCCGCAGGTACACCAAAGCGGAGGTGCGCTCCATGGTGGAGCGGCAGAAGGAGAAGTACGGCTGGGAGTTTCTGTTCCTGGGCGCCAATATCGACGCCATTTCCGCCGCGGAGGACATCGGCATCCGCCGGGATCGGTCGGTGAAGTACGTCCAGGACACCGCGGGCATGGAGCTAAACTACCGGGTGGTGGGCGACACCCTCTGCCGGATGCGCATGAGCCAGCCCGTGGCCGCCGATTGGAAGGCCGAGATCGAGGCGGACGAGAAGGCAAGGGGGAGATAAGGGGAGAGGCGGGCGATTCGTGAATCGCCCGCACAAAGGGTCGTCCTCACCAGGGCAGGCAAGATCGTGGAAACCGTGATCGGATCGCTTTCAAACCGATTTGAGGATGTTTTTGTCGACAGGTATGTCATCATGCCCAACCATGTCCATCTTTTGTTGCGGATCGACAATGAACGGGCGATTCATGAATCGCCCCTACGGACGGAAAAGCATCAAGTCAACATGAAACGATCTATGTTGAGTAAGGTGATCGGCTATCTGAAGATGAACACCAGCAGGCAGATCCATGCGTTCGCTCCTGACCTTGTCGTATGGCAGCGCTCCTTCTGCGACCACGTGATCCGGAATGAAAAGGACCATGAGGAGATATGGGCCTATATCGACGGCAATCCGGGCCGGTGGGCGGAGGATGAGCTGTTCGCCCAATGAATCCTTCCAGCATTTTCCAGCATACCGCCGGCAAATCGGGCCACACTACCCTTGTCGGCCATGAGCCGAACACTACCGGGAGGTAAAGAGATGTCTTTCTTCGATGAGTTTGAACGCTCCTATACCGGCGACCAGAACAAAAAGGACAAAAAGAACCGGAACGAGCGCAAGGAACAGGACCGACAGATGGAAACGGAACAGAAGCAGCGTCGGGATATGAACGATCCCTACTTCGACTGAGAACCGAACCAACCATGGAAAAGGAGGCCGATGGGCCTCCTTTTTCGTGTCTGGCTGCCGATATGGGCACCAGACCATTTGCGGCGGTAATATGCTCAGGGAAAAAGCAAGGAAGGAAGTGCGCCTACCGCACTTCCTTTGAATGAATCGCCACAAATTAGCCGCGTTTTCGCTTGCCCATATCCGAAGCATAGTCGCAGGGCGTCGCTTTGCTTCTTCTGCTCCTTGCTTCGGATGCACTGCGTCTCGCTTCATCCCGCACTGCGGGCGCTCAACTTCGTGCCCCGCGGTACATTTGTACAGCTTCGGGGCGAAGAACGCTGCTTCGGAGGAGGTTTGTCAAGAGGGTTTTTCAAAGGCACAGACGGTTTTCGATTGGCTGTGCTTTTTTCGTTGTATTCTATTGGAAATCATGATAGAATCAACGAGACAAATCGAAGTTTTCAAGCTGCTGGATAATACTATGATCTATAACAAAAAATAAGGGGACAGATATCTCGCTCTTTGAAAAACCAAGCAGCAATACAAGTTAACCCGAAGAAAGATGGTGGAAAAATGTTAAATGCCGAAATCAAAGCTGATAGAATAGGAGATAAATTAAAAGCTGCCAGAAAAAAGAAAAGCATGTCACAAGAAGAAGTTTCAAAGAAACTTCTTATTTCCAGGCAGTCAATATCAAAATGGGAGAATAATATCTGCTTACCCGATTTGGAAAATTTCAAAAAAATATGTGAATTGTATGAGATCGATACGAGTGAACTTCTAGTGCAAAGCGAATCAACGATTGAAAGAGAGGATAACAGGCAAGAAGCCCCTGCGGACATTATAGATGTGCCATATCTTAACGAAATCTCCGAACAACTAAAAGAAACGCAAATTGAAACGGAAAACATTAACGAGCTGAACACAAAATACTTTTTAATTCCTTTTTATTGGCTTTATTTTCTGAAAAAAGGATTATACAAAATAGACTTCTCGAAAAGAATAATTGTTCTAATGCTTCTGAATATTATTCTCTCAATTGGGGTAGCATATCTTGTTTATTGTGGAGTTCCTAAAACAACGAGTATACCATCTGGCTTGTAAGCACATAGTGGCATACTCGTTTGCGTGTTGGTGTCCCCGAAGAATTCATTTTTTGTCCGGAATGAGCTTACTCATGCGATGAAAGTTGAAGAGAGTTCCAAACATCGAGTCTTATGTTGCCCTTGAGAATCACTGCACATCTAATGTGAAGCGGTAGGAGTTTTCCAATAATTCAAAAGGATTGGATAAACTTGGGGAAGGAACCGCAACAGCACATATTTCATATTCCCCTTTTGTGGATGGCGCTGTGAGCGAAATGGTACCAGATGCCAGGTGACCTTCGGGCGTTTCAATTAATAGTGCTGTGGCGCTGTTGTTTAATATTGCTTGTTCGTAATTGATCGTTATAAGCAATAATGCAGAATCGGTTGTTATGTGCCCGAGTTTATAAGATAATTCAAAGGTTTCTCCGGCTTCAACCTTTAAACTGTACGGAGGAAGTTTTACGGATTCCGTGTTTTCAAAATCTTCATTTATAACGATCCCAGGGAAGTCTGAAACAGTATATTGAGTGCTTATATCTTTTGTAAGCGCCAAGTCAACCGTCTGACTATCCGGATTATTTTTGATAAAATAATCATAAGACATTGTATGCTGCGTTGTCTGATAATGGGTGGATCCTTCGTGTTGATCCGTGCCCAAGAACAGAGAAAGCAGCAGTTTATAGTTTGTATTTGGGTCAATATCACTTTTTATGGTAAACGGAATGATAATGTTATCTCCGTCAAGTAAATAGATATCATCTCCAGCATAAGATTCATCCAAAAATTCAAGAGGGCAGCTGACATAATTTAAGTAGCCTTTTAATTTCATATGCCTGTCTTTTCCTGCATTTTGAATAGACGCATAAAAAACTGTGCTACTATCCACTCCAGAAAAGATCCCGGTTGTTTCTTGACCTCTTGTTTTTCCCGTGAATACATTGAAATAAACGCCATCCCCTATTAAATGATTATCTTCTGGATTTTGTAAAAAAGAGGATCGACTATTCCATGAATTATCCGTAAAAAACGTCAACATGACTATACCCATGGCCACGGCTATAACACCTATGACCATGGCCATAGTTTTCTTCAAAGACTTATGTAACATCACAAAAAGTTTCTTCATACGCAATACCTCATTGTTTGCTTGGTGTTGATGAATTATAGCTTTATTATTGCTGACCAAGCCGCATCAAACAAGCATATACATGTTTACATGCTGACAATGTTTGTTTACATTGATAGTTTAAAATGTTGACAAGCTATGCAAACAAGGCGAAGAATCCCACATCACAAAGGCAAATAATCTCCTGCCTCCTTCATGCATGCTGCTTGACATTTCATTAATATGGAGAATTGTCGACTTTGTTCTGCCTTTTAATTTCCGTGTCATATGAATGCTAAAAAGGCTATCGTTTCTTGTTCATCTTTGATTATCCTGATGGTTCTGTTGTCCGATACAACTGCGTATTAAGCAAATAGACAACTTCCAATTTGTCCGGATCAAACAAATACAGACCTTCCGGGAAACAGTTCCTTCTCGGGAGGTTTTTTGTTTATTTAAAGCGCGCGTATCACCTCCGCATGGTGGTGAGTAAGTGCGCTCTTCAACAAAGAGCCTTCTCGTCAAGGAGAAGGCTTTTTGCTTGAAAACATTCTTTATAGAGTACCTCTTCTGCCACCCATCTGGGCAGCCGGTATCATTTGATGATGAGGATCCTTTCCTTCCCGCAGAAGGGCTCCGCGAGCTCCCCGTTCAGCTCCTTCAGCCGGCTTTGGGGGATGCCGAAGCGCTTCCCCACGGTGAACAGGTTTTCTTCCGGGTCCGGCGCATAGATGAGGATGCCTCGGCTCTGGGTGGTCCCGGGTCCGGCCAAGAGATCGTCGGTATAGCGGATGGGGCTTTGGGCGTACTGTTCCCCCCAGAAGAGCAATTCCACCCGCCCCTGGAGCATCCGGCCGCGGCCGGTGACCGTGGAGAAGGCCGCGGCGGAAAGGGGCAGCACCAGCGTATCCTGGCCGGGGAGCAGAAGGGAGAAGGGCACCTCTCCCGTAAAGCTGTGCAGGAGCCCGCTGTCGCACCGGTACACGGTGGTCACCAAAACGACGCCCTCCAGGAGCGTCCCACCCTCGGCGGGGTCCAAACTGGTGATGGCGGGCAAGGCCCGGCTGTACAGCACCTGCTGGACCTCCGGCATATGGTTGGGCACAGGGAGCGGTCCCTCCACCGTCTCCTCCTTCAGCACAGGCCCCAGATACATGAGGCCCGTTTTTTCCTCCCGATGGCAGAGGAAGGTGCCGCCTTCGTCGTAGGCGTCGAACAGGACCCGCATCCGGCTCTCCGTGCCGCCGTACGCGGATACAGAGATGTCCCCGTTCAAAAACAGCGCTTCCCCGTCGGTTCGGGCGGTGAGACCGTTCAGCTCCGCCGTCAGGGCGGACTCCTCGCCCATGGGCCCTTCCAGCTTCACCGTGTCCGCAAAGGGGGTACGGACGGGCATCTCCTGCAGCCGTCCCTCCGGGTCCAGCAGCACCAGCGAGGAGAACACTTCCCCTTCCAGCGCCATGCCCTCGCCCGTCTGACGGCTGGAAAGGATGCGGACCGTGCCCTTGCTTTCCAGCACGTTGGCGCCGGCTTCCACGCCCAGCTCATCCCGGACCTGGATGGCCTTGGCGCCTTGCAGGGACCGGCGTCGGATCACGATGGCTTCCTCCCGGCTTTCCAGGCCCATGGCTCCGCGGATGGCGGACACCGCCCCGACCTCCTGGGACAGCAGGAGCCAGACCTTGAGATCCAGCACGGCGCTGAGCCGGAGACCGTCGTCCTCCCGGTGGCAGGCGCATTTGAGGAGCTGCCCGAAGATCCTGGGCTGCAGGCATTCCGGCCGGATGCGAGCGCTGATGAGGTGGGTGAATTCCGCCGCCGCGTCGAAGGAGAACAAAACCCGTTCCCCGGTCTCCGCGATCAGGTGGAGCTGAAGCTGGCCCGAGAGCCGGACGCCGGTCTCGCCCAAGCGGACCTCGCGGATCTGCAGCTGCGGCGTGATGGAAAGCACGCTCCCGGCGGTTCGTCCCTGGGGCAAGGGGATGGCGCTCTCGATAGGCACCTGCTCCTCCAGCCGGGCGTACAGGGTATCCAGGTTAAAACTGACCTTTTCCACATCCATGGCTATGACCTCCATAGGGTTTCTTTCGTCAAAGCCTATGCGCCCGGGGCGGGAAAAATACCCGGCAGATGGCGGGCCGATCACGATCGATCCCTACGGATGCCCCAGGGGAGGGGATTGCTCTCCCGCATAGGGACAAAAAAATCCGCCCGGACAGGCGGATGAAACCAGGGAAGGAGAGCCCGGCATCATGGCCCGGCCCCCATCAGCCCTCATTCCTCGTGGAGTTCCACGCTGAGGTTCCGATTCTGTCGGGCGGCGTCCCGGAACACCCGGACAAAATGCTGTCCGCAAGGGGTGGCCGTGCCGGTGAGGATCAACCGGGTGGGGGCGGAGATGTCCGTGAGACAGTCGTGGAGGGCGTCCAGGTTCCTTCCGAACCAGTCGGGAAAGGACAGCTCCTGCTGAAGATAGTCGTAGACCGCCTCAGGCGTGGCAAGCCGTTCAAAGTCGCATAAAACCAGCATGGTTCATTCCTCCCCGTAGAGCAAGGTGAAGCTTTCGTAGTGATCGCCGGTGTAATAGATGAGGCCGTCGCTGGACCAGATGATGCGCTGGGCGCCCCGACTTCTTTTGCCCACGGTGCCTATGTCGCATTCATGGTATTTGCGGCCCTTTTTCCTGGGGAGCAGCCCCTCGTAGTTGCCGAAATAATCCCCGCCGATGGCCGCCCCGGGGAGGAAGTCTTCCACCTCGCCGCCGTTCCAGCCCAGCTTTCGGGCCTCCTCCTTGGTGATGAAATGGGGCGGCAGCTCGCCAAAGAGGTGCAGATACAGGGCCACCCGGTCCCGATCGTCGTAGTCCTCGCCGTACTGCACCGGGCTTTCCGTGGGTGCGGCCGCGGGCGCGGGAACGCTCGCCGCAGGGGCGTCCGTCAGCAGCGGCAGCTCCACCAACTCGCTCTGGACGGGCCGCGGGGCGCAGCCGAGGAGAAGCAGCAGCAATATGAGCGTCAGGGATAAAACCTTTTTCATATTCTTAGTATACACCCCGCCGCCCCATTGTGCAACGGGCAGAAAAAGAGTATACTATAATACAGGAAACGAGGGAGGGAACGACCATGCGAAAAACGATCGCACTTTTGACGGCGCTGCTGCTCCTTTTCGCTGCTGGGGGCTGTCAGCCCCAGCCAAAGTCCCTCCAGCGCACGGATTACCTCCTGGACACGGTGGTCACCCTGACCCTCTATGACGCCACGGAGGCGGATCTGGACGCGGCGTTCAAGGAGATCCGGCGGCTCAGCGATCTTCTGGACGCCTACGCCCCCTTCAGCGATCTTGGGTGGATGCAGGCCGCCGCCGGGCTGAAGCCTGTGGCCGTGGCCCCGGAGACCATGGAGCTCCTCGTCTTCGCCAAGGATATGTACGAGCGGACCGGCGGGTATCTGGACGTGACCGTGGGGCCCCTCATCGACCTGTGGGGCATCCGAAACGGGGGCCGGTATCCTGCGGAGGGCGAGCTCTCCGCCGCAATGGGCCTGCTGGGCATGGACGACCTCATTTTGGATGAAGCGGCCGGCACCGCCTATCTCACCCGCCCCGGCATGCGCCTGGATATGGGGGCCCTGGCCAAGGGGTACATCGCGGATAAGGTGAAGGCCCTGCTTTTGGAGCGGGGCGTCACCAGCGGCGTCATCGACCTGGGCCGGAACATTCTGCTCATAGGCGAAAAGCCGGGAGGCGCGGCCTTTTCCATCGGCGTCCAGAGCCCCACGAACGCCGGCGACCTGCTGCGGGTCCTGGCCCTCAGGGACAAGAGCCTGGTCACCTCCGGCACCTACGAGCGATACTTCGAGCACGAGGGCCAGCGCTATCACCACGTGCTGGACCCCTTCACGGGCTTTCCGGCGGACCAAGGCCTCTCTGCCGTCACCATCCTCTCGGGCAGCTCCCTGTGGGGTGACGCTCTGTCTACGGCCTGCCTGCTCCTGGGCGTGGAGGAAGGGACAAAACTGATCGACTCTATTCCCGACGCCGAAGCCCTCTTCGTCCGCACCGACGGCGCCATCGTCACATCCGCCGGATTTCCCCAAAAATAAGAGAAGGGCCGGACAAGCCGCGGCCCTTGAGGTTTCACAATGCGTCGCCGCAGGGGAGGGGCTTGCCCCTCCCGCGGTTTATCCTAACAGCGGCCTATGGACGCTGACCACTTGGCCGTCCTCAATATACACCCGGGGCACCCGGGGGGTGATGAGGCAGGTGACCTCGTAGCCGATGGTCCCGATGAGGTCCGCCACGTCGTCCGCCGTGATCTCATCGTCCCCGTCCCGGCCGAAGATGGTGACCACGTCCCCCACCTTCGTTTCGGGCACCTTCGTCACGTCGATCATGAACTGGTCCATGCACACCCGGCCGAGGATGGGGCAGCGGACGCCGTGGACCAGCACCTTTCCCCGGTTGCTGAGGAGGCGGTTCACCCCGTCGGCGTACCCGGCGCTGACCGTGGCCACCCTGGTCCCGGGCTGGGCCACATAGGTGCAGCCGTAGCTCACGGGGGTGGGCGCCGTGACGGTCTTCAAAAAGCTGATATGGGACCGCAGGGCCATGACCCCCCGGACCCCGCCGATGAGGGAGAGGTCCACTTCGTTGGAGGGCTTGAGCCCGTAGAGGATGATGCCCTCCCGGACCATGTCGAACTTGTCGGGCATCTCGATGAGCCCCGCGCTGTTGTCCAGATGCTTGATCGGGATTTCGATGCCCCGCCGCTCCATGGCCTCCGTGAAGGCCTTATACCGCCGGGTCTGTTCGTTGGCATAGGTCTTGTCGGCATAGTCCGCCTTGGCGTAGTGGCTGAACACGCCCAGGAGCTTGCCGCCGGGGAGATTGGTCAGGGATTCGATCTCGTCCAAGGATTCCTCCGTGCAGGCGAAGCCGATCCGGCCCATGCCCGTGTCGAGGGCGATGTGGTAGGAAACGGTCTTCCCCCGGGCGGCTCCGTAGGCGCAGAGGGCCTTCCCATATTCGAAGGAGGGCACCGCCGCCTCGATGTCGTAGTCCGCGATGGCCGCAAAGTCGCTTTGGGGCGTGGGCCCCAACAGGAAGATGGGCGTTTGGATCCCGGCTTTTCTCAGCTCCACCGCCTCGTCCGTCATGGCCACGGCAAACCGGTCCGCCTTGCCCTCCAGCAGCTTGGCCGCCGCCACGGCCCCGTGACCGTAGGCGTCGGCCTTGATGACCGCGGCCAGGAGCACATCGTCCGGCAGATGGCGGCGGGCCGCCAGGAAGTTGTGGAGCATGGCAGAGAGGTCGATCTCACACCAGGTCCTAAAGGAAGATTCACAGGTCATAGGATTGCCTTTCATTGGGTATTGCTGCTTTTACTGTATCACCTTTTGTTTCAAACGGCAAGGGGCGGCGCGGTCGATGGAGACGGCCATGGGCCGGCCGGCGGCGAGGCGCGCCGGGGTTGTGCGTTGGCTTGCCAGCATCCGGATTGCCACAAGAATGAGGAGCAGGGCGACGCCCCACAGCAACCTGCGCAGCCGCCGCTTCCGGCACAGGCAGGAGACGCCGAGGCAGAGGAAGGCGGCCGTGCCGATGGACAGCGGCAGCCACCGGGACGGCGGCGAAGCCGCTTCTGCGGCGTCGATCCCCGGTTCCGCAACGGCCGGCGGGGCGGTTCGGGTGGCCCCGGGGACGCGGGAAGGCGCAGCCGTGGTCAGGATGGCTTCGCTGCGGATCGCCGGCGTGCTCGTCGGCATGGGCGATTCCCTGGGCGTCGGCGTGTCAGTCGGCGCAAGGGTGAAGGTCGGCGCGGGGGTGAAGGTCGGCGTGGGGGCGGGGTTGCAGTGCAGGACGGCGGGGTCGATGTGCTCAAAGGGATCGTTCAGCCCCGGCGTGTCCGGGCCCACGGCGGTGTAGACGAGGCCGAAAGCGGACAGGTCGTATGCTTCTCCCTCCGCCTTGGTGTGGTTCTGGGAGAGCTGGGACACGTGGCGCTGGAGGGCGGCGGCGGCGATCTCTCGGGGCGTCAGACCGCCATAGGCGGCGATAGGCTTATCCACCGGCAGGGTGATCTGATTCCGCCGGTATAGATGCAGATAGGTCTTCTTGACCTGCCAGGTCCCGTATCGCCTCACGGACTGAGGGTCGTAGTATCCTTTGGCGGCCAGCTTGGCGGCTTCTCTGACGGCGCCGGCCAGGAGCTTATGCTGCCAGTGACCGTATTCCCCGTTCAGATCGTGGGAGAACACCACCTCCGGCCGGTATTGGCGAAACAGCCGCACCAGGGCTTGGGTCACCGCGGCTTCCGTAAAATACTTTTCGTTTTGCTCCCGGTATTGAGGGGGAATATCCGGAAAGGCGCCCAGCAACGGCGCAGTCCGAAGGCCCATGACCCAGGCGCCGTCTCCGGCCTCGTCCTTGCGGACCCTGTCCTGGGTGGCGGCATAATATACGGAGCCCTCCCGGCCCTCCTCCACGGTGTATAGGGGGAGGATCGCGCCCATGAACAGCACGTCGTCGTCGGGATGCATGGCCACGATGAGATAATCCAGCTTCTCCGGGGTGGGTTCCCAGGGATGGTAGCCGGGCACGACCCCCGCGCCGTAGGCGTAGAGGGAGCAGAGGGAGATCTCGCCCTTGGACAGGACTGTCACCGCCCGGGTCTCCTCGGCCACGAACACAGCGTGATTGACATAGCTTTGACCGGCGTCCTCCCGAATGAGCGCGCCGGCCCCGTCAAGCTGACGGACCAGATAGGCGCCCGGATAGTCTGAGAAGGCCAGCCATACGGTCTTCACCGGCACGTCATCGGACCAGGACAGGGACACCCATTGCCCGTTTTTGAGAATCTGGCGGGTGTTCAGGTGCTGATCCGTGAGGCGCCAGGAGTAGGAGGCGGTTTGCAGATTTGTGGTGAGACGGCATTGATCGGTCAGATTTTCCGCCGCAGGCCCTGGCTCTTCGATCGTATAGGCATAGGAATCATCCTCGGCGCCGGCAGAACGCCAGGGGAAGGCCAGCATCAGTAAAACGGATGCGAACAGGCAGGCAAACAGCGGTTTTTTCATAGATTACACTATACCCTTTGCCCCTTTTCTTGTCAAGGAACAACGCCGGCCGCCCCGGGCGCCCTGGCCCCGTCGGACCGTTCGCCGCCCCTCATAAAAATATTTCTGTTTTTTTGAAAATACCCCTTGCATTTTTGCAAAGACTTGGCTATAATACCTCTCGAACGTTCCTCAGTAGCTCAATGGCAGAGCATTCGGCTGTTAACCGAAGGGTTGTAGGTTCGAGCCCTACCTGGGGAGACAGATTTACTGTATTTTTACTGTATTTTACTGTCGAGACCGTTCAAGATAAGGGAAAAGCCGCAGGTCTTTTATAAAACCTGCGGCTTTCGTTGGCCCCTGAATCCTGCGATGTTATACGTTCTCAGCCGGTTCTGTAAGGGTGCCCTGCAGATGTGCGTTCAGCGTCCGTATACCCTCCTGCCGCTTGGCGTCTGTCAAGTGAGTATAGATCATCAGCGTCGTATGGATGTCAGCATGCCCCGCTATCTCTTGGGTGACCTTCACATCCACGCCCGCCTCATGGCACATGGTGATAAACGTGTGCCGGAGCTGATGGGCTGAAAAAGGCTCAATAGCGACGACTTTAGGGTTGATGCGGCTTCGATCTCTCCCGCCTGCCTGAATGTTCAGGAAATGCATATAGCTGCTCCACGAAGTCTGCCAGGAGGTATCGGTCATCTGTGTCCCCTGAGCCGAAGGGCATACCATCGTGCTCGTGGCATGCTTTCTTGCCTCTGCTAAGATTTCGTAGAGAACGTCGATGATCGGAACGTCCCGGGTGCCTGCTGCGGTCTTTGGCTTTTTGACCCGAGCCTGGTTGTGCGCTTCGAAAGCCACCGATCGCCAGACGTGGATCACACGTTTATTTAGATCCACATCCGTCCATTGCAGAGCCAGCAGTTCTCCTCTCCTCAGTCCGGCGTACAGCATCACCATGACCGGGACTCCCATGCGGTGCCCCTGGTATGTTCTTTTGACCAAGTCGATCTGCTCCGGGGTGAGGGGCAGCCGCTTTTTCGGCTCAATGGACGGGATCTTTACCCGTTCAAACACGTTTCGCACAAGGATATCATTGTCCTGTGCAAGGCGCATGACCTGGGAAGCCACCTGCTTCACATGGCTCATGACCTTGGTGCTGTATCCGGCTTTAGCCATTCGGTTGATGATCGTTTGCAGATGAGCATTTCGCAATTCTGTCAGCCGCATATGCTTAAGCTCTGCCAGATGATTCTTGCATATCGAAACGTATTGTTTTCGAACGCCCTCCGATATCGTAGGCTTATACTCATTGCACAGGAGATCGGCCATCTCTCCGAAGGTCACGTTCTCATACACCGGCAGCATCCCGCGGGCAAGCTTATCTCGATACTCAGCCACTTTTGCTTCCAGTTCCTTTTGCGTGTGCGCATAGATGACTTTTCTGTCTGGATCCCCGTTGGCTTTTCTACCGATAGTGATACAACGCTGATACAAGCCGTCCTGCCTCTTTTTTGATCTTGCCATTATTCTACCTCGCAACTAATCCATGAATTGTTAATCAAGCAATACGCCTTTTTCGAAGGGACAACAAGTCTGGCTACCGGTCGTATCCTTGATGTCGTCGGGATTGCTCGCGCTCCCGCTGCTGCAGGATAGAAACCAACTCGTTCTCAATCTCCCGGGGCGTGGCGTCCGCCGGGAAGAAGGGAGACAGCCTGTCCATGGAGAGGATCAGCCGCTCCCGCTGCTTGCCCTTGCCGGCGTACAGGATGTCCAGCGGCTTCTCCAGGTCCAGTTCGCCTTTGGCGGCGCAGGCCCGCATCTCTTTCGCCTGGGCCACGGAGGGGATTAGCCCCTCCGTTTCAATGGCCTGCAGAACGTATCCCTGTTCTTCTTCCGTCAGATATGACAGCTCTATAGCCGGGACAATGCCCATCCTGCAGTCATCCACGAGTGACAACAGCTCCGGGATCAGGTAAGTCAGTCGGATGTATCTCTGGACCTGCTTGAAGTTCTCCCCGGTCTCTGCTTCCATGGTGCGGACATAATGTCCGCGCTTTTGCAGCGCCTCCATCCGCATCCTGTAAGCGAAGGCACGCTCGCTGGGAAGCACCTTCTCCCGCTGCCGGTTGGCGTCCACCATCATGAGGGTGGCGGTGTCGTCGTCCATCTCCCGGACGAGCACCGGCATCTTCTCCAGGCCAAGTGCCCGGCAGGCAGCCATACGCCGGTGGCCGGAGATCATCTCATACCCTTTGTCTGGCAGCGGCCGTACCACCGCCGGGGAGATCACGCCGTTGAGACGGATGCTCTCCATCAACGCTTCCATATCAGCGTCATCCCTGACCCGGAAAGGATGATTCCGGAAGGGGCGGATGCTGTCCAGACTGACAGCCTGGACCCGCTCGCCGGGGAGGAGGGCGTCAGGATTCTTATTGGTTCGGTTTCCCATCATGCCCAGTCACCTCCCGCGGCCTTCATCCGGTCGTTGATCTCCCTCATGAGCAGCTTGGCTTCCTTCAGGTCAGCGGTGGTCACCTGCATTTGATTCGCCCGGCGGGCGATCTGATTCAGGTTGTTCCCAATGGCGCTGATCTCCATGGCAAGGGCCCGAAAGTTTAGGTCAGGCCGCTGCCGGATTTCCTTTCCTGTGATCAGCTTCCGGATGACGGCGGAGTGAGTGTTCCCGCTGAACCGGCTCAGCTGCTCCAGCTTTTCATATTCTTTCTCGTTCAGATACACCTGAACGGCTCGATTGCGTGTACGCATTTCTTTGATTCCTTTCCCCGCGAAAAGCGGCATAGGGGTCCGGGGCGTACCCGGCAAGCGCGGACGTCATGACAAACGCTATGCTTGCAGGGACAAGCGGCGTCATGACAAGTCCCATGCTTGCAGGGACAGCGGCGCCGCCGCCTGTCATTCACCCCGGACCCGTTGGGTCAGAGCGCCCGGCGGGCGTTCACAATGCAGTCCATGGGCGCATTGTACAGGCAGGAGATCAGATAGCTCTCCCCGCAGGTGACGGGATCGTACCGGTTCCCCAGCTGCGCCTCGATGAAGTCGATGTGGTCTATGGTCAGCATCCGGAGCCTGTCCCGGACGGCGTTCCGGGGGATCTGCTGTTTCTTCACCGTGATCTCTTCCGCCCGGTACATGGTGCGGATGGCCTGCTCGATGCTCCTGGCGAAGGGTTGGTCTTCGAAGATGTCCAGATGGAGCTTTTCCAGGATCTGCTCCAAGTCATTCCCGTCGTCTCCCGTTATACCGACTGACGGAACAGCTATTATAGTATTGCTATTATCATTTATTTCCTGTTCAGCCGGTGACCCGGTCCCGGGCATCTGCTGCACCGGGGGCAGTGCATTCGGTGAGGTGGGGCAGTGCAGCGTGTAGGTGTTGGGCTGCCGCCGTCGCTTCCCCCGCTTCGTAGGGATATACTCGGACGTGACCGTGATCATACCCGCCTGCTCCAGCTCACGGATCGCCTTGCGGACGGTGTTCCGGCAGTAGTTGCAGGAATACGCTATGGTGCCGATGGAAGGGTTGCAGATCCCCTGCCTGTTGCAGCAGCGGGACAGATACACCAGCACCAGTTTAGCCATGGGGGATAGGGGGACGTCGAACAGGTCTGCCATCACATAAAAGGTCGTTCGTCTGGCCATACGTTACGCCTCCATCTGCCGGTCCATCCACTGGAGGAACCGGTCCCGGGGGACCAGGATCCGCTTGCCTACCCGCAGGGTGGGGAACCCCTTGGCGTGAGCCAGGTTGTAGGCGCCTACCCGGGAGATGCCCAGGAAAGCCGCCAGCTCTTCCACGCTCAGGGTGTAGGGGAGTTCGTCAATGTTCTGATAGGTCTTCATACTCATAACTCTCTTTCGTGCTTGATTTCTCTTTGTGCCCTTGCGCTCCGGCGTCCCGCAGCGGCGACGATTACAGATGTACCGGTATATCCATGCTGCCCAGATCCTTATCGCTTTGTTGACCCGGTCAGCAAATTCATGGTAGCGCATTACAGTCCGTTTGACCCTGACACAGAATGTCCGATTTTTGGCCTGTTTTTATCGTTTTTCGATAAACAAAAATGAGAAAACGTAGATATTTAGCCAAAAAACACCCTGACATTCAATGTCACCCTCCGCTAAAGTTTTTTCTTTCAGATCGTACACTGTTTTTTCTCGTTTTACCCTGACAGAAAAGTGTAGTTTTTTGGCGCTTTTTTATCGAATCTCGATAACATAAAATGAGAAAACCCAGATATTTAGGCAAAAAAGAACCTGCCGAATTTGGCAGGTTCTCTGCAAGCTTTTTTTATACGAAAAAGCGCACACTAAAAAACTGATTCCGGAGATGTATCCGGATGCGAAGATCCGTGTCTGGGGGGGATACGGACACTGCGGGAGGTTGATGATGGACACGGATCAATATGCGGCCATGCTGAAACAATTGGCGTAATCCTGCATCGAAAAACAAAGGCCTGTTTCAGACCGTTCATACCTGAATGGGTTTGCTTTCTGAACAGACAGGGCGGATGTTATTCTGTAGTGAATCTCATCCGCCCCGGTTTTACTGTGTCCTTCTGACAGGGTAATTATGTGAAAAAAACAGGAAGACAGATTGAAAAAGCAGCAGATTCTTTTTGAATAATTCCTTTGCTCGTGTTGACAAACGGGAAAGGAGTGGTATTATACTATTGGTTAGCAGATGCTAACCAATAGCGACGAAAGGGGTGTGCAAGGAGCAGCTATGTCGGAAGAGACTATCATTCGCCATTGTTCGCCCACGCTGGCGGGGATTAAGACCGGAAATCTGTTTCACTGCTCCTATGGAACGCGGGAGGAGATGCGCTCGGATGTACGGCACTGGAACTCGGTCCTATCTCCCAAGGGGCTCAGGATCATTCCGCTGCGTGTGCGGGAGGGCAGCGTCCTGATATACGTGTATCGTCCGGCTCGGCTGCAAAAAGATCTGGAGAACGACGACGCCTGCGCCCTGCTGCGGGATCGGGGATACTGTACCGAGACGTCCTCCCGCTGCGTTGCGTGCCTTATCGAGCGCTTGAAGGAAAGCCGGGAATTTCCCCATGAGATCGGTCTTTTTTTGAGCTATCCGCCGGAGGACGTGACCGGCTTTCTGGAGCACCGGGCGTCGGGCTGCAAGTTCACCGGCTTCTGGAAGGTGTACGGGAACGCAGAGGAGGCACAAAAGACCTTCGCCCGATACAAGAAGTGCATCGACGCCTACTATCGCGCCTGGAAAAATGGGCGGACGTAGGAACGGCTGACCGTGTCTGGCGGCAAGGCATGCAGAGAAGAGGAAACGGTATGAACGAGAAGGAAAGATCGAAGCGGCTGCTGATTATTGGCATCGTCGGGTGCCTATTGTACGTGATCGGCGACTTTTTGTTTGCCGCCACCGGCAGGGAACAGACCACAGAGAGCGTCGGCTTCATGGTGCGAATTGCTTATTTGGAAATGGGCACCTGGCGCATGGTGGCCAGCATCCTCTGCGGCTTTGTCGGTACGATGCTGTACTACATGGGCTTCCACCGCATGTATGGCCTTCTGAAACTGCATGTAAAGGAAGCCAGGGACCAGAAATTGGTAAAACTGTTCCGCATCGCATATGTCACCGGAACAGTCGCATGGGCTTACGTCCACGCCATGTTCATGACCGTGGCGCTGATCTTCAAATACGTATATCAAAGCTACGGGGACATAAAAAATGCGGCGGACATCGCTAATCGTGTGTTTTACGCCAACGCCGCGCCTATGGTCATCGCCTACCTTCTGTGCGACGTGCTGCTGGCGGTCATCATGATCGTCATGGTGTGGAAACGAATCATCCCGCTGAAAAGCACGGGGGCGCGGATCCTCGCCACGCTGTGCAACCCTATGGCCCTGCCGGGGATCGTCGGCAATCTCCTTAGTTTGCTGCCCTGGCCCATCAATCAGCTGGACCACGGCACGGAATCCTTCGGCCATGCGCTCGTGCTGATCCTGGGTTTGATTCTGCTGCAAGAGATGGATAAGGCAGGGGAATTGAAAAATGCGGAGGCATTGGAATGAACGAAACGCTGGACTGGCCGCGGATACGGCACCTGTTGAAGCTGGGCATATTCGCCTCGCTGATGGTCCTGGCAGGGGATATGCTCCTGGGCTGGGGCGTGTCCGACCCGGCCGTGACGGAGGTCCCCACCTTGTTCACCCGGTATTTGACCGTGTCTGACGGCAGGATCTATGCTTCGGCTTTGCTGGGACTCGTCGGCATCCCCATCGAGTGCCTGTGCTGGTTCGCCATTTACCGCATGATACAGCCCTATTCCGAGAAGGACGCCCACGCCTATCGGGCCGGGGTCATCGGATGCCTCGCGTTCGGCGGCTGCGGCGTCCACGTGCCGTGTTGCATGGCGGTGTACCTGTTGAAGCGCTTTTATGCGAACGATTCTGCCACGGCCATGGAGAAAACGGGACGCTTTATCGGCTGGTTCCTGCTGCCCGCGACGATCATCTTCCTCGTTTTCTTTCTACTTACAGCAGTGGTGCAAATCAAAGCGTTTGCCAAAGGCCATACGCCCCTGCCCCGGTGGTGCTGGGTGTTCTCGGTGTTGTTCGGCTTTCTCTTTGCAGCGTTGATGAAGCTGTTCGGAGATTTCGGTCTCACCAACGCTTTAGCCACGGGATGGATCAGCATTGGGAACCTTTGGATGATGGGAGGACTGCTGTTGGCCTCAAGGAGGGTTAACCAATGAGAAAACGGACCTGGGACCTGTATGCGCCCATCTACAAACGGGCCATGCAGGCGGATCAGCAGATGAAACGTAAAAGATGAAAGGAGCGTACATATGATCGAGAAAGTCAATCCCTGCCATCCGGATAAAGTGGCAGACAGAATTGCTGGCGCGATCGTAGACCTCGCTTACACGATGCAAAACAACCCAAGGATCGCCGTAGAGGTGCTGATTGGACACGGAAAATGTCATGTAATCATGGAGTCCTCTGTCGTTCCGGAAGGGGAAGCAATCGGCGCTATCATTCGGCGCATTGCGGGCGATGTGGAGCCTGATGTCGTCATCGTTCCGCAAGATAGTCATCTTGCCGGGAATCAGGCGGAAGGCCTGCGCTGCGGCGATAACGGGATATTTAAGGGAACGCCCCTTACGAAGGAACAAAAAAGAATGTCCCGGATCGCACATGACATCTACAGCAGGTATCCATCCGACGGGAAATACATCTTGACAGATACACGCCTGATCATATGTCAGAGCAATGCGGACAGCAAGGAACTCGCGAAGGCATATCCGGGTGCCGAAATCAATCCCCTGGGGGACTGGACGGGCGGCACAGATGTTGACACCGGCGCTACCAACAGGAAACTCGGCTCAGATATGGCGGATTCTGTCACCGGCGGGGGCTTGCACGGAAAGGACCTTTCCAAGGCAGACGTTTCAGTAAATATCTATGCCTTTCTGAAGGCCCAGGAAACAGGAAAAACCGTTGAGCTTTGCTGCGCTATCGGCGACGATATGATCAGCGGCATCCCGTATGATGAGATCGTGTCTGTCGCAAGAGAGCATATCCGATCTGTCGGCGGTTTTGAGAAATTTGCCGAATGGGGTCTCTATTAGCCGGAGATCATGAAAGCGGAAAGGAACAAAAAGAAACGGATATGGGACTGTTTAAAAAGTTTGTATCACAAACAAGAAAACCAGAGGGCTTCCTCGGAAAGCTGATGGTCGGCAGTATGAACGGCGGTCACGCGAAGCTCGCCGACTGGGGCATGTCACATCTTGACGGGATAACGGCGACATGCATTGCAGAGCTCGGCTGCGGCGGCGGCAGAAATGCTTCGGAACTGTTGAAACGGTATCCGCAGGCAAAGCTCACGGCAATGGACTATTCGGGAGTTTCCGTGGAAAAAGCGAAGGGAACAAACAAAGCCTTCATCGCTGCGGGCAGATGTACTGTCCTGCAGGGCAACGTGGCATCCCTACCCTTTGCGGATAAAGCCTTTGATCTGGCAACCGCTTTCGAGACGGTCTATTTCTGGCCAAGTCTTGAACGGTGCTTTGCGGAAGTCTGCCGGGTCCTGCAACCCGGCGGGACATTCGTGATCTGCAACGAATCCGACGGCACGGACGAGACGGCGCTCAAGTTCGAGAAGATCATAGACGGTATGAAATGCTATACGGCAGAGCAGCTCACGACATCGCTGAAAGCCGTGGGATTCTCTGATGTCAGGACAGACCACCATCCATCGAAGCCTTGGATCACCGTGCTGGCGAGGAAATGAAGGCACATATATGAAATCATACAAACCGGAATCCCTTGTTGCTGTCAGCCGCTATCAGTATTATTTTCCGATGCTGGGTCAGCAGATCCGGACAGACGTCTATACCCGTATGGCGGAGCTGATCGAAGAAGAAAAAGAATACTGCGACAAGGGCAACTACAAGCATATGGCGCAGATCCTGACATCCATTGCTATGTATGAGGTCCTGCAGAAGCACGGAAAGAGCGAACCCGAGGCATATCAAATCGTCTCCGAGGAGATGTGGAAGTTCCTTGATCCGACCTCTATGCAGAAGATGGCAAAGAAGAGCTTCTTCCTGCCGCTGATGAAAAAGATTGTGCCGTTTGGCTTCAAAAAGGGCTCCGGCTATGGCTGGCGCTATACCTGGCACAAAGATGATCCAAAAGACCGTTTTCACTTCGAGTGCAACGAGTGTATTTATGCGAAGATCCTCGGGAAACGGGGGCTGTTGAAGCTTGGCGCCATGTGCTGCCATGCGGACATCATCAACTACGGCAGCCTGCCCTACACCGACTTCAAGCGGACCAAGACCCTATGCCAGGGCGGCGACTGCTGCGACTTTGATTTCGTCCGCCACGACACCGACGCCGGCGACGGCTGGGAACGGACGAAGAGCGTTTGAGGGAGGCCGACATGAAATACGTTGGAATGCCTGCGGGCATGTGGCTGCTGTTTCACCGGTCCTTCCGGCAGAAGATGGTGACCGTCCTCGGCTTCAGCGAGGAGGAAGCAGCCAAGACCGAGCGAAAGGCCCTGACGAAATACCGGGAGATCATCGCCGGACTGCCCGTGTTTGAGAAGGGCGATCGGTTCAAAATGAATATCGTCAACTGCGCCATGCTGGCGGCGTTTTATCTGAACATGACGCGAAAGCCCACTGTGGCGCAGATGACCGAATACTATGAGAAGGCCATGATGATCGGCCCCATGCGGGCTTTCTGCCGCATGGCCGGGCGGCAGAAGTTCACAGAAAAGGACATGCGGGGGATGGAGACTACGGCAAAGCTGCGGGCAGCCGACCGGAATCCCTATTCCTGGAACATGGAGTTTATGCCCTATCCGGACGGCAGCGGCTACGAAGCCCGCTTTTCCAAATGCGGCATCTGCACACTGATGCGGGAACTGGGCATCTCGGAAATCGTTCCCGCTATGTGCCATCTGGACTATGCCATGAGCGAGGCGAGCGGCGTGTCCGATTTTGTGAGGGACCACACTCTGGCAAGCGGCGGACCCTACTGCGACTGCGGATACAAAAAGAAAGGACTGACGCCATGAAATATCACATTGCGAAAAACTCGGTTCAGGAAACGCTGATCATTCCCCTGCTCGGACGACTGGTGTGTTCCGAGCGCTTTCCTAAGCTGTTCTCCGACCCCGAAGCCAAAAGGATCTGTGATTCGCTGGACTATGACTTTGCCGAGAAACGAAAGAAAATGGAATCGCCGGCAGGACTCTTCGGCGCTCTGGAAGTGGCTCAGCGACAGTATGATCTTGGCTGCGAGGTCGAATCGTATCTCAAAGGCCATCCGAAAGCCGCTGTCGTCAATTTGGGCTGCGGCCTGGACGATACCTTTCGCAAGTGCGACAACGGCCTTTGCCGCGGCTATAACGTCGACCTGCCGGACGTGATCCGGGTGCGGAACGATCTGCTTCCTGTGGGAGAGCGAGAACGGAACCTGGCTTTCGACCTGAACGATTTCGGCTGGATGGACCTGATCGACGGTTCGAACGGAGCGGTGTTTTATGCTGCCGGCGTTTTCTATTATTTCAGGACGGCCGACGTAAAAAAACTGTTTCAGGCCATGGCGGAGCGGTTCCCCGGCGGCGTGCTGGTCTTCGATTCCTGCAATGCGCGCGGCGCGAAGCTGATGCGGAAGACCTGGCTGACGGAAGCCGGGATCACCGATGTCAGCGCCTATTTTTCCCTGGAAGACGAGTCGGAGCTGCGAAGATGGAGCGATCGTTTCACCTTAGTATCGGCCAGGAGCTATATGCGCGGCTACAGGGATATATACAAGGATGTTACCTGGTTCCATAAGCTGATGATCCGTTTCTGCGACACGCTGGTGCGCATGAAGATCGTAAAGATCGTTTTCAGAGGATGAGCGTATGACCAGGAAAGAACAGATCAAAAGCGCATACAGGTTGACCGGCAACAACGCCGGCTTCTACGACGGCATGATGACGTATTCCACTTTCCTCGGCAAGGCGATCTGCCGCCTGGTCTGGAACATGGATCAGGAGAAAAACCTGCGCTATATTGAGCAGGCCCTTTCCGGGATCCCGGAGGACTTCTCCGGGAAGCTCCTGGAGGTGCCCGTGGGCACAGGCGTGCTGACCATGCCGGTCTACAGGGATCTGCCCAACGCCGAGATCACCTGCCTCGATTATTCCGAGGATATGATGCGAAAGGCGCAGGCACGCGCTAAAGCCGCCGGCCTCAACAACGTGACCTTCCGTCAGGGGGACGTGGGGGCCTTGTCGTTCCCGAATGAGTCCTTCGATATGGTCCTCTCCCTGAACGGCTTCCACGCTTTCCCGGACAAGGAGGCGGCCTATCGAGAGACCTTCCGGGTGCTCAAGAAGGGCGGCACCTTCTGCGGCTGTTTCTACATCCAGGAGGGCTGCCGGCGCACGGACTGGTTCATCGAACACCTCTACGTCCCCAAGGGCTTCTTCACCCCGCCCTTTGAGACGGAGCAGACCCTTCGGGCGCGCCTTGCGTCAATGTATGAAGACGTGACCGTCAGCTCCGTGGAGGGCATGGGCATCTTCCGCTGCAGAAAGTGAGGGAAGGATATGGCAAGGAAGGATTCGGATCATCAGAAGAAGTCCATGAGCGCCCTGTTCCGTGGCAAAGCGATTTTCAAGCCGCTGAACACGGGGCGCATCGATGAGCGCGTGGCCTGCGTGCGGGAGTGGGTCGCCAACATCTTCTTCTATACGAAGAACGGTACCACCGTCATGATCGACGCCGGGTATAACTACGCCCGGCTCTGGGAGAAGATGGGCTGGCTGGACATCGACCCCGCCGCCATCCGTCACATCCTGATCACCCACCAGGACACGGACCACGTGGGCGCTCTCGAAACCGACAGCGAACAGCTGTTCCGTGGTGCCATGGTCTATATCGGCGAGATCGAAAACCGGTATCTTACCGGCAAGACGCGGCGGAAGGTGTTCCATGGCCTCTACAAGCTGCCGATGGTCAAAACCAACAACCGGCGCGAGCTGCTGAAGGACGGCCAGGTGCTGGATATCGACGGCATTCGCGTTGAGTGTCTGCTAGTGCCCGGCCATACATGGGGCCACATGGTTTACCTCGTCGACGACGAATACCTGTTCACCGGCGACACCATCTGGTTCGGCGCGGACGGCGGCTACAGCTTTATCGCCACTTTGGCCGAGGACAACAAGCTTTCGGTGAAATCCCTGGAGCAGTTGGAGAATAATCTCCGTGCCAGGAACAGACCTCTGAAGATCATCACGGGCCACACCGGCTGGACGGACGATCTTGATTTCGCCTTCGCCCATCGGACGGAGCTGTGCAAACCGTTTACGAAGAAATACGTCGATCCGACTGCGCCCTACGACGGCTATGAGGAGGGCGACGATACGGAGGGGAGCGCCCGGAGCGTGCCCCTCGGAAAGGTGAAAACAAAATGAAACCGGATTACAAAAACTGGATGCCCAAGGGTATGATCTGGACGGCGGCGGGCCTGACCGGGCTGTTTCTGGCGCTATTCCTCTTGTTTGGGTTGACGGGCATGGTCTCCGGCGTCTGGAAGACCGTGCTGCCGGCCGTGTTCCTGGGCCTGACGGTCATCGGGCTAGGTATCACGGTCTGGATGATCCTGCTGTACCGCGCCTTTTCCTACGACGGCAAGCGGCAGATGTCCAAACAGATCATTGAAGGTGTCGCCGCCTATGTGCAGCTCCCCGAAGGCGGCAGGGGCCTGGACGTGGGCTGCGGCAGCGGCGCGCTGACCATCGCCTGCGCCAAACGGAACCCCAAGGCGACTTTCGTGGGCGTGGACCGCTGGGGCAAGGAGTACGCCTCCTTCAACAAGCCCCTGTGCCAGCGGAACGCCCGGGCGGAGGGGGTAAAAAACGTCACCTTCCTAAGGGGCGACGCCACCCATCTGGACTTTCCGGACGAGAGCTTCGACGCCGTGGTGAGCAACAACGTCTATCACAACATCCCCGGCCATCGGCAGGCGTATCTGCTGGAGACCCTGCGGGTGCTGAAGAAGGGCGGCACTTTCGCTCTCCACGACATCTTCTCGAAATCCAAATACGGCGACATGGAAGCCTTCGTCCAAAAACTCAGGAACATGGGCTTTGAGGATGTCCGTCTGGTCGACACCGCGAGCGGAACCTGGATCACCAAATGGGAAGGGATCTGGATGGAGCTGAATGGTTCCGCCCTGCTGGTGGGCAGAAAGTGAGGCCAAAATGTTGCTGACGCTGGTTTTGACCCTTATCTTCATATTGGCCGTATGCCTGTTGCTCTACGCCGCCGTGGCGCTGATCCAGGACAGACGGTTCTTCACTACCGCGCCTAAGGACATCCAGGCCGTCGCCGTGGACCATCCGGAGCGCTTTCCCGGCGCACATGCCATGGGCTGGCTGTTGGCGATCCTGAGCTTCGTTTTGATGGTCGGCGCGTTCGTAAACGGCGGCTGGAACGGGGTGCTGAGCGGCTTCACCTTCTGGCAGCTGTTCCTCCGCTTCAACCTGATGCTGTATCTCTGGAAGGCCTTCGACGTCGTGTGCCTGGACTGGCTGCTGCTGACGAAGTCGCACTTCTTCCAGCGTTACTATCCGGAGACGGAGGGCTGCGCCGGGTATCATTCCTTCGGCTTCAACCGGAAGGAGCAGCTGATCCGCCTCGCCGTTTTTCCCTTTGTCGCGGCCTTGATGGCGTTCCTTTCCCTGTGGATCGGAGGGAAGTTATGATCCAAAACCACCTGACCATCGATGAGCTTCCGTATTGCGGCAAAGTCAAAGCCTGGCTCAAAGAACGCTACGGAAATGAGCAGGCCGACGATATCTGGAGAAAGACAGAGGCCGACTACGCTGCGTATTTGAACGATCTGCCGGATTACGGCGGAAAAAAGAACGGGCATGCCCTTGCAATCTACGGAGGACTGCTGATCTTTTCTTTGGTTCCGTCGCTGCCGGATCGTCCGCCTCAGGCGGAACTGCAGGATTTCGTACAGAAGCTCTTTATGGAGACGTTTATCAAGCTCGGAAAGGTGTTCGATCTGAACCGTTCTTTTGATATGTGGCTGATCGATAAGGTGTTTCGCAGAAGCGGCGACCGCGACAGAAGAGACGTCGCCAAATATCCTGCCGGCTTCATCAATGTGGACGAACCATATGACAAAGAGCATCATGCCGCACGGTATTCCTTCACGCAATGCCCGAATGCGGAGTTTGCGAAAAAGCACGGACTGCTGCATGTGCTTCCGCTTCTTTGCAACAGCGATTTCTTCGGCATCTCCAGGATACATGGGACGCTGATCCGCTGCGGGACCTGCGGCAACAGCGACCGTTGCGATTATTTGGTGGTGGGAAGCCATAATCCCGTCGCCTCGGAGTATGCGACCGTCACGGATGAAGGCGGATTTCTGGTCAGCAGGCGTAAGGGGGATTGAGTATGGCGGTAAAGCTGTTGTTTGAAGGGCTGGGACTGGGCGTCCTTCTGTATCTCGTCTGCGCGATCGGCATACGCCATGGGGCGGTCAGGATGGTTCATCTGTACAGCGAGGCAGTACAGACCCGCACAGTAAAACTTGGATTGACTTCTTCCGATGAGATCCGGAAGAGGAGCCTTTTGTTCAAAGGGCTTTGCGTGCCCGGGTATCTGATTTACGTCCTGGTATGTGTTTATGGGATCAACGGCGCGAAAGGCTTCTTTCAGGGCTTCTGGCAGATGCTCGTCATACTGTCGATCATGAATCTCATTGACCGGTTTCTGATCGACGGGTACTGGGTCGGACACACGAAGGCATGGGACATACCGGGGACCGAAGATCTGAAGCCCTATATTGGGGCCGCAGACAAAAAGAGAAAATGGATCATGGGAACGGCCGGAATGGCAGTCATATCGGCTGCGCTTTCCGGGATCATGTGCCTGATCATCAGATAAACAGACCGTTGTAGCAGAGGCAGAAAAGAGCGTTGGATCTATGAAAGTGTATGAATTCGGCACGGAACAGGAAAAGGCCATCGCCATGTTTCAGTGCGCCGCCGAGCCCTGGTGGGTCTTCGAGGCTTCCGCTAAGGAGCTTGCCCGGGAATATCACGTGTATCTGTTCATCGCCGACGGGCACGACGAGCAGGGCACGACATTCAGCTCCATAGAGAAAAATGTGGAAGACGCGGCTGCGTTCTTAAGAAAACACGGGGTGCGGCGTCTTGATGGCGCCTATGGCGTTTCCATGGGCGGCGCCAGCGTAATCCGGTTCCTTGCCACGCAGGATATCCCTGTGGATAAGGCTATCATCGACGCCGGGATCACGCCGTACCATTATCCGAAGATCATCTGCCGATTGATCGCCTTGTGGGACTGGTTTACGATCTCGCTCGCAACGAAGAATTACTGGATCATGAAAGCGGCCATGCCACCGGAGCGCTGGACGCCCAAAGGTGAAGATCCCAAAGAGCACTACAGGCGGATCCTTGCGTTCGAGAGGGACCACTTCTCCTCCAAGACGATCTATAACGTGTTCTGGTCCACGAATAACTATTCCATGCCAGACCCGGTCCCAAAGATCAACACAAAGATCGAGTATTGGTACGGGGAAGAGGAGAAGAAGGCAAGAAAGAACGACCTTGCCTATACCAGGGGGATCTATCCGCAGACAGTTCCAAAGGAGTTCAAAGGCCTGGCACACGCGGAGCTGGTGCTGATGTTCCCGGAGAGATTCTTCGCGGAAGTCAAGAGGTGTATGGAAGCAGAGTGAGCCGGAAGAAGGAGGACGCTTAAATATGCAGTTTACGGAGTTTGGGAGGCCGGGCGGCAAGACGCTGCTGCTCCTGCCGGGTACGGCCTGCACCTGGCAGCTGAATTTCAAAAACGTGGCGGATGAGCTGGCGGAGAAGTATCACGTCGTTGCCGTCAATTACGACGGATTCGAGGGCGATCCCCAGGTGGTTTTTACCGACATGCTCACCGTCACGGCAAAGATCGAGGACTATATCCTCGAAAGACACGGCGGCCGTGTGGACGGCGCCTATGGCTCTTCCCTCGGCGGAAGCTTTGTGGGGCTGCTGATCCAGCGCAGACGCATCCACATCGACCACGGCTTCATCGGCTCCTCCGACCTGGATCAGGGCGGGAAGCTGACCGCACGGCTGCTGACCGCCATCGTCGGCCCCATGCTCTCGGGCGCCTGCACCAGTGAAAAGAAACGGGCAAAGCTCAAAGCGAAGCTGCAGAAGAAAGGCGCGCTGGGGGATGGGGATGGCTCGTTGGAATTCGCCAACGCCTTCATAGACAATATGAAGACGATCCATCCAAAGACCATCAGCCGCCAGTTTTATTCGGACTACGTTACGCCGCTGGACGACGATATCCATGTGGACGGGACGAAAGTGCATATCGTCTATGCATTGAAAATGGGTGAGAAATACGGCAAACGCTACCGCCGGCATTTTCGCGATCCCGATATCCACGAGTTCGACATGAGGCACGAGGTCTGGCTCTATGACGAGACCTGGAAAAAACCGGTGTTGGACGTGATCGACCAATGTATGGGATATGAGAGCTGAAATCAGCGAAGAAAAAGCATGAAAGAGAAAACAAAGACCTTGCTGGGGTGCTTCGCCGTGCTGGCGATCGGCCTGATCGAGTTTATCAGCGTTGTATGGGTTTACCGGAGCGTTCAAAGCGGCTCGGCAATTTCCGTGCGGCTTGCGTCCGGGCAGCCGATAGCTTTTTTGTGCCAATGCCTGTTTGGATTTTTGATCCCTGCGGCTCTGCTGATCCTTTTCGCCTTGGCGCTGAAAAAAGAGTTTGCGTCGGTGTTATATTTCAGGCTTCAGGGAAAGTGGCAGCGGATCTGTGCGGCGGTCCTTATCGCTGCGATCCTGGGGCTTACCGTGTATGGCCTGATCGTCAAGCCGGACAAGGCCTCCATCCTGCTGAGCCTGTTCTATTACCTCGTCTTCATCGGATTTGGTGAGGAATTCGTTATCCGTGACGCCTGCACCTGGTTTCTGCGACATGCCTCCTGGCCGCTGCGCTATCTGCTGCCGAACATTCTCTTCGGCGCCTTGCATCTGTTCGCGGATGCGGGCTGGGGCGAGATCAGCGCCAAAGTGCTGCTCAGGTTTTTATTCACCGGCACATTCTTCGGATATGTATTCGGCGGCTGCCTGTTCCAGCTTTTCAAGGAGAGGTCCGGGACGATCTGGCTGCCGGTGCTGCTGCACGGGCTGATGGATTATACGGTCATGCTGACGTACTGAACACCCATTTTTACAAGGAAGGTAGCTTATGTCTATAAAATATGAGATCCTCAAGGCGCTGGTCAAAGCCGCGAACATCAAAAAGCGCTGGGTCGGGATGAGCACGGAGGAGCTGCTGGAAAACCGGCGGAAACAGAACGCGAAAAACCGCATCCCAAATCTCAGAGACGACGCCTTCCTCATCAGCCGCATCGAGGTGATGGGCTGCCCCGTGCTGAAGCTGATCCACAAGGAGAAGATGGACAAGGCCAACCTGTTTCTCATCGGCGGCGGCATGATCAGCGCGCCGCGGCCGGGCTCCATCAAAAAAGCGCTGCGCTTTGCCAGGGAAACGGGGCTCGATGTGTATATCCCCTATTATCCGCTCTGCACGGACTACCCGTTGACACGGGCCTATGAGATGATCCATGAGACCTATCGGGTGATGCTGCGGGACTACGAATCAGAGCACATCTCCGTGCTCGGCACCTCCTCCGGCGGGAATCTAGCCCTGGGCATGGTGCCCTACATCAACGACGGCCATGGCGATACGCCCATGCCCGGATATATCATGGCCATCTCTCCCGGGACCTGTGCGGATACGGAGGAGGAATGGCAGCGGATGCTGGAGCTGGACAAGAAGGACGTGGCGATCCCGGCAGAGTATATGAAGACCGCCGTGGAGATCATGCGGCACGGGGACGACACCGTGCCCGACTACATGATCTGGCTCCAAAAGGGCGACTTTACCAACTGCCCGAAGGTCACATTCATCTACGGCAGCGACGAGACCCTCTATGCCTGCGCACCCTCCTTTGAGGCGGCCATGCAAAGATACGGCGTCGACTACGAGATGATCGTCGGCGAGGGCATGTTCCATTGCTATCCCGTCTTCCCCATCTGCAAGGAGGCGAAGGAGGGCTGGGACATGATGATCCGCCGGATGAGGGAGGCGACCGGGACATGATCCTGCTGCAGCTCCTTCTATACTGCGCCCTGTTCACCCTGATGGTGAAGATCGCCGTGGGCGGCAGCCCGCTGAACGGCCTCTATTTCTACCCGAAGCCCGTGCAGGAACGGGCGTATGCGCTGGGACTGACGGACCGGGAAAAAGTGAGCCGAAAGCGGAGGCGGTTCATGATCCCCTTTTTTCTGGTCATGGCGGCGGCGCTGGTGCTGATCGTCGGCCTCTGGAACGGCATCTACACATTTTGGCCCGCCTATTGGCAAGCGCTGTTGTTTCTGGAAGTCATGAACTGGTACGACGGGGTGGTGATCGACCGGCTCTGGGTCGGGCACAGACGCTTCTGGATCATTCCCGGTACGGAGGACATCCCCTTCGTCCAGACCTGGCCCCAGGTGCTGAAGAAGCGCGTCATCCTGACGCTGATCTGGCTCTTTGGCGCGGCCATCGTGGCCGGGATCGTTGTGCTTTTGTTTTGAAAGGAAGGATGCAAGGTGACGACAGATGAACTGAGAAAGACATACAGGAGAATGCTTTGGATCATTCCGGGTATGCTGCTGGCTATGATCGGCGACTACTGCATGGGCGTCGAACCTTTGGACAGCTATGCGATCTTGGGAATGATCTCATCCGGCTGGCTGACCATCGCCGACTGGCGGATCGCGTTGTCCAACATCGGCGGCCTGATCGGCACGGCCTGCTATACCGTCGCCGCGCTGCCCTTCGCGGAGTATCTTAAATCTTTGCTCCCGGGGTGTAAAGAAAAATGGGATCGTCGCCTGCTGAAGCTCTATATCGCCGGGCTGATCCTGGGGGTCATGTGTTTCCTGTACTTCCACCTGGCATGCGGGACGCTGATCCATACCTTCAACGTGATCTACGAAGCCTCCGGGGGCAATACGGAGCTTGCGGCGGATTTATGGAACCGCTCCTACATGGTACAGATCGTTCCCTATTGGACGACCTTCTTCGCCTTCGAGCTGGCTGTCCTGATCGGCTGGATCGCACTGATCTTTAGAGGGACGTTTGCCCTGAAGAAAGCGTGGATACTGGCTTCGCCGCTGATCGTAGCGGGGATCGGATATCTGCTGGAACTGCTGATCCCCTGGCCGTTCAACGGTTTCGTCTCCGGGTTTGAGAGCTTCGGCTGGATGCTGATGTTCCTCGGGGGCAGAAAGCTCGTCCTGCAGGCCATGCAAAAGAAAAATGAGGAGAGAACAGCATGAACTGGCCGAGAACGATCCTGGACGGAGCTGTCATGGCGCTGCTTTTCAACGCAGTCGTGGGGCTGGGCTTTTTGCTGTATCCCCAGGCATACAGCACCATGTTCCCAAAGGAGATCAGGAAAGCGGCAGCGCCGTTCGTCGACAGTAAAGAAGTTCGGAAAATGAAGCTGATCCTCTATCCGCTGTATCTGCTGCTGTTCGTGTACTGGGCTATCAGTGCCGTTTTCGCAGGCGTATCCGGCTTTTGGCACTTTTTCTGGACCGGGTATCTGGAAATGACGATCGTGAGCGTCAGCGATTTTTTGATCCTAGATTGTTGGTTGCCCCCGAAGGCAAGACCCTATATCAAAGGCGCGGAGAATTGTAAAGCATGGGAGCGGAGGGAATGGCTTAGGAAGCTGGCGATCCCGGAACACGCTCTGGGCTGGACATTTCTCGTTTGCCCCGTTGCCGGGCTGATCGTCGCAGGGACAGCGACTCTTTTTACAATGATGATTGGAGGGCAGATTTCATGCTTTTAACCATTTTCCTCGCCATCGTGTTTTGCGCGGCGATCACGCTGATGCTTCTGTCGGCGGTGGCTTTTATACAGAAGAAGGAGTTTTTCTCTTCCGCGCCAAAGGAGGCGCAGGAGGTCATTCAACCGAGGAATGAAGAACTGTTTTATGGCGCGAGGGTAATCGGATGGACCCTTATGGGATTCAGCATTCTCATGATTTTGGGTGCCGGCGTGATCGCGATCTGGGACGGCTTCCGAAGCGGTTTTACCTTTTGGCAGTTTTTCCTGCGCTTTGTGCTCATCTTCACCATCTACAAAATCTATGACATGGTCTGCTTTGACTACTTCTTACTGATGAAGTTTCGCTTCTTCCAGTACTATTTTCCGGAGGTGGAGAGGGTGTATCCTCTGAAAAAATACGGTTTTAACATCAAGAGTCAGCTGCTGAAGCTATTCGTGATATTCCCGGCGGCATCTGCGCTTGCCGCCTGGATCTGCACGCTGCTCCAGTAGAGGAGGCATATAGGTCTATGTTTATCAATGAATATGGCAACAGGAATGATCCAACGATCATCCTGCTTTCACCGATGATGATATCCGGATCGGATCTGTACGGACAGATGAGCCCGTTTTTTAAGGGCTCCTACCATATCATTTCCCCTGACCAGGGCGGCCATGGGAAGGCAGGCGCGTATATCAGTGCAGATGAAGAGTATCAGATTCTTAAGGACTTTTTGCTTGAAACGGGATGCACAGATATTGAATTGGTCTACGGGGCGTCTTTGGGGGCAGCGGTAGCCTACAGGCTTTTTCTTGACTCTGCGTTTACGGTCCGTCATGCATGGCTTGATGGCGTGGCGCTTACGGAAAGTGCCGGTTTTGCAGAGTGGTTTGTTAGTAAGATGTACCGTTCCAGGAAGAAAAAGTCCGCGAAACTGAAGGGCAAGCCATCTTCAATGCTCATCGATATGTATGGGATAGATTATGCGACGCTCATGGCAAAGAATTTTGAGCGCATCACTCCGGAAGATATCGATGCGATCTGCCATGCCTGCTGTCATTATGATCTGCGGAAGCTGACTGAAGAAGAACAGCGTAAGCTTCATCTGGATTATGGAGAAAAAGATTTTGATCTGAGGTATTCCCGAAAAACGATCCCCGTGTATATGCCGAGGGCAGAACTCGTAATACGTTCCGGATACAAGCACTGTGGTTATATGGCTGCGCATACGAAGGAATACGTAGAGGAAATCGAACGCTTTATCGGAGGGACTGTATGAACATAGAATCCAACGTAGGAGGATGGTTGTGATCGTTCAAAAAACATCCGTTTTTCCAGCATCCGGAGAAACGGTATTCCGAAATCTGCAGCAGCTGGAGACGCTTCAGTATATCGCAAAGCCATTTGCCAGCTTTGAACCGGTCAGTGAAGAAATGAAAGTATGGGCTGTTGACAGCACATCCTCCTATCGGTTTAAGCTCTTTGGTTGCATCCCCTACGGCACGCACAAGATCCACATCGTCCGATTCGACCCGGATGGCGTCAGCAGCCGTGAGAGCAATGAACACGTACCGGTCTGGAATCACGACATCAGTCTGATTCCGATCGATCAAGAGCATACGAGATATACGGACCGGGTCGAGATCCGGGCGGGCTGGAAGACGGTTTTCATATGGCTCTGGGCAAATGCTTTTTATGCCCACAGACAGAGGAGATGGATCGCATTACTGAAGAAGGAGGCGTAGAACACAGATGGTTACCCTACATGAACAGATCGATATAAAAGCGCCCTACGAACGGATGGAAGCCTGGGTCGATCATTTTCAGGAAGAGTTCGTGAAATGGAGCCCTTACCATACGGAGTGCGAACTGTATGACGGCGGCTATCAGAAAGGCATGAAGGTCAGATTTCGTGAGATCGTCGGCGGGTTGGATTACAATGTGATCGGGACGATCACAGAATGCGAGCAGGATAGAGATCATTTCCGCATCGTTTTCCAGAGCGACAAAAAGACTTCGTTCATCACCTTTGAAGGGAAGCGCACGGAAAGCGGCTGTCACTTTTCTCATATAGAAGCCTTTGGCCTGACAAAACCGATCATCGGTCCGATCCTGGAATTCCTGACCTTCAAGGTGTTCTACAGGAAATGGTGTAACTGGAAGCTGATCCGGGACGATATGATTTTAGATAACCAATATCTGAATGACATATTGACAGAGGGGAAATATCCGGACCGCATACCGGAGATAGAAGCCATGCAATGCGGAGGGAACAGATCATGAAGATTCTGGTATATGGAGCCGGCGTGATCGGCGGACAACTCGTGCATGCGCTCACGATCAGTGGAAACGACGTCACCGTGATCGCCCGCGGAGCATGGAAAGAAGCGCTGGAGAAGGACGGCCTGCGCATCCGGCATTACATACAGAAGAAAGATACGACGGATCATCCCCGCGTTCTGGAAAAGCCGGACGGGCAGCGGTATGATATCGCGTTTGCCGTGATGCAATACCGACAGATGGAACGGATATTGGAGGATCTGGCGGCTGTAAACTGTCCGATCGTGGTGCTTGTGGGCAACAATCTTTCCGTTTCAGAGATGGAGAGACGGATCTTGCGAGCGGCAGTCTCTCCGAAAGAAGTGCTGTTCGGCTTTGGCTCCACTGCCGGGACACGTGAGAACGGGAAGCTGACCACTGTGCATACCGGGGATGGCAAATTAACCATCGGAAAAGCTCACGCAGAGGCGACTGCCGAAGAAAAGACTCTGTTGAAGCGCCTCTTTGCGGGCAGCAGGATGTCGGTTTCGTATTGCGACGATATGGACGCCTGGCTGAAATATCACGCGGCGTTCATCCTGCCGGTCGTTTACTTATGCTACAAAACCGGGTGCGATCTCACGAAGTCCACAAAAGAGGACAGAAAGCTTCTGCTGGACGCGGCGGGCGACGCCTATCATCTTCTGATGGCGCTGGGGTATCCGGTCCGTCCGGCAGGGGATGAGAAAAACCTGGAACCGGGCATTTCCAATCAACTTGTGAAGCTGGTCATTTACTGGATGTCGCGGACCCGGCTCGGAGCCCTTTGCACGACAGAGCACTGCCGTCACGCTCCGCAGGAAATGGAGGATCTGGACAAGGCGTTTCAGGGATTGAGAGCGCGGAAGCCGGACTTCCCAATGCCGCATTATGATGAACTGTACACAATGATGCCCTCCTGGGAAGAAATACGAAACACATACATTTCGTAACGGGGAACAGAATCATGCAACGATTGATCAAAGCCTCCTGCGCCATCGCGGCGAAGGAGCTCGGCAAAGAAAAGACAGAAACGATCGCCAAAGCGGCGCAGAAGCGATATGAGGAGCTGCTTATCGAAAATGCAAGCGACAGCAAAGCGCTGCGACGGCATACTTTTGGGCGTATTTATCCGGCCATCGCTGTGTATGAGTCCTTCATGGCCGAAGGTATCGAGCCTGAAAGAGCTGTCTGGTATATCCGCGAATACTTTCAACGGTTTGCTGCTTCATTTACCCCGCACCTGAAGCGGGTGATCCGGTGGTTCGGCCTTGCAAATGTGGTCCCGAAGCTCTTCATGAAAATGTCACTGAAAGGCTTTGGTCCGGAGGCGGGTTTTGAGTATGAGTTTCCTGAAACGAAGGGCAATGAAGCACGGTTCAACGTCGTGCGATGCCCTTATATGGAGACCTGCCGAAGGTACGGATGTCCGGAAATAACGAGGGCTTTCTGCGACGGCGATGACGCGGGGTACGGCGATCTGCATCCCAAGCTGATATGGGGTCGCACAAAGACGATCGGCAGAGGCGGAGACTGCTGCGATTTTCTGTTGCAGTACCGGGGCCGGGTATGATCCGAACAGGGATCAGCTTTTCTTTTCCCCATTGACAAAAACATGCAATGAGCCTATAATGATAACAATGTTAGCAAACAATGTTATCGAAAGGACTACTCATGAAAGGAACGTATGAAACGACACATCAGAGAATACTGAGCAGCGGATTGAAATGGTTCCTTGAAAACGGATTCGAGTGCACCAATCTGCGCGATATGTGTGCTGATGCAGGCATAACGACCGGATCCTTCTATCGGCATTTTGAGACTAAGGAAGAGCTGTTCGCATACCTCGTGCAGCCGGCCGTTGATGAAATAAGGAAGCTTTTTGCCGATGCGGAGCCAAAGTGCCAAGAGGTGATCGAAGCCGGACATGTTGAAAGGCTTTGGACTATCGTGGATGCAGAAATGCTTCTTGATTATATTTATCGCAACTTTGACGCGCTGAAGCTTCTGCTCAAATCCGCTGACGGTACAGCATACAGCGGATTTTTAGATGAAGTTGTTTCTTTGGAAACGGGTATTACGCTGCGTTCTCTGGCGGCGGCTAAACGACGGGGATTGATCTTGACGAAACTGCCGTCAGAACCGGAGTTGCATTTGCTCTGCCATGCCTATATCTCCAGCCTGTTTGAAGCGGTCATGCACGATTTCAGCAGGGAGGAGATGGATAGCTATATCCACACGGTGATGAGCTTCTTCACGGCGGGGTCACATAGGATCCTCGGTATTCTGTAATCTGCTCGTAAATGCCTCACCAATGGCGAGGCATTTAATAAGCGCCGAGGTTAGAGCTCTCTAACCAAGGAAACGAAGGGAGGTACCATGTATGATTGCATGGCTTTTGCAGAATGTGGCGTCGATCATATTGCTGCTCGTGGTGGCAATGATCGTTATCTTCATTGTGCGATCAAAGGTTAAAAAGAAAAAACAGGGAACATGCAGCTGTGGGTGCTCAGGATGCAGCGGCTGTGCTTTCCGCCAGAAAGGAGATTCCATATGAAACTAACTCAGACCAAATCGGACCAGCGCGGTTTTATTCATGCTATCAGCGGCGATGCGCATTTTGCAAGTCGTATCACTGCTATCGGTATCACGGAAGGCACAGCGTTTCAGACGGTTCGCAACGACAGGAAGATGCCGGTGCTGGTATATTTGCGGGAGACATTGATCGCAGTCAATCGCGAGGATGCTGAAAGGATCGAGGTGGAAACAGCATGAAAACAAGGATCGCTTTATTGGGTCAGCCCAATTCGGGCAAATCCACGGTGTACAACGCATTGACGGGTTCGCGGCAGCATGTGGGCAACTGGCCCGGCAAAACCGTGGAAAAAAACGATGGCTACTATACATACAAAGGAACGCGCTTTACGGTAACGGATCTGCCAGGAAGCTATGGCCTTTCCGGTAATTCGGATGAAGAAACGATCACGGTCGATTTCATAAAGAGCGGTCAAGCTGACCTGGTTTGCATCCTTGTAGACGCGTCCCAATTGGAGCGCAGCATGTATATGGTAGCGGAGTTTGCCGCACTGGATAAGCCTGCCGTGCTGCTGCTGAACATGATGGATGTTGCGAAGACTCAGAAAAAGGAGATCGACGCAAAGCTTCTTGAAAAACGCCTGGGTATCCCTGTCCTGCCCTTTACGGCAGCGGACGGCAGGGGCTATACGGAGCTGAAGGAACTCTTGTCCCGGGAGTTGGAAGCGCCGCATAAGCTCTCCTCTGCGCCGGAGTCGGGAATGAGCGGCACGTCCGCAGAGGCGATACTCTCTGAGAGCCAGGCAAAGTATCGTTGGATCGCCGCTGTGCTCGAGGGGGTGACGCGAACGGCGACGCAGAAATACAAGCTCTCAAGATTTGATCGTATCGCTACCAGTCCCGTGAAAGGCAAAATCCTGTGCCTCGGCATTGTGCTGGCCGCGTTTCTGGTTGCCATGATGGTATGTGTTCCCATCATGAGCATTGCTCAGATGATCCCTCAGCTGCTTTACGGGCCTATTTCTTCGCTGCTCACAGGTTGGAATGTGCACCCATGGCTCGTATCTGTTTTTTCCATGATGCTGCCCAATGTGCTGTATTTTACGCTATCGATGGCGAGCTTCGTGTTCGGGGTCAATTTGGCTTTTGGCTTCCTGGAGGAGATCGGGTTTTTAGCCCGGGCTGCCTATCAGTTTGATGGCGTGCTCTCCCGTCTGGGATTGCAGGGCAAGGCGATTTGCCCGGTCCTCATGGGCTTCGGCTGTACCATCGGCGGCGCATGCGGCACACGTATCATGGACAATTGGGGCCAGCGGATGCTGGCAATGGCGGTGGTATGGGCGGTGCCCTGCGGCGCGATCTGGGGTGTGATCCCCGTGATCTCCGGAATGTTCTTCGGCCCGGTCGGGACGTTGCTGGTGTGCCTGCTGATCCTCGTCTATATGGTACTGATGATGTGGATCGTTTCAAAGATTTTCGGAAGGAAGCTTGCACCGAAGGAGAGCCGAAGCGGCATGATCATGGAGCTTCCGCCATACCACAAGGCGCACTGGAAGCACATCCTGAAAGAAGCCTTTCTGAAAGCCTGGGATATCTTTCGCCGCGCGCTGGGCACGGTCACCCTGGTATCCCTGGTGTTCTATATCTTTTCCTTCAGCGGAAGCGGCAGTATTCAGGAAAGCCTGCTGTACCGCGTCGGTACCTTTATCGAGCCGGTAACGCGCTTTTTCGGTCTTGGCTGGCAGACCTTCATGGCATTCCTCAGCTCTGCTTTCGCAAAGGAAGCGGTGCTTGGCGTTCTCAATGCCGCGTTTGTCGGCCAGGGAGGCCTCTTAGAGGCGACCTTCTTTGCCAAGACCGCTGCTGCTGACAATGCGGCGCTTGCGGTCAGCATGGCTCAGACGATCTCAAAACCCGAGGCGCTGGCTTTCCTGTTCGCCTGCACTTTTAACGTGCCGTGTGTCATGGCGCTGACGACTACCTACCGCGAATCTCATTCTTTGAAATGGACGGCCCGTGTGGCGCTGTTTTACATCGGCTGCGCACTGGTACTCGCCTGCATTGTGTATCACATCGCCGCGCTGTTTCTGTGAAAAAGGAGGATCCCATGCACGAGTATTACCAAAGGAAAGCACCAAAGCTTAAGAAAAGCATGAGTGGCTTTTTACAGCCGATCGCTTCTGAACTGGAACATTACAGCGGCAAGTCCTATGGGATCCTCTTTGAAGAGATCTGGAACCACTATGAGGTGAACATGCTGGAGAACTTCCCGTACATCGGCGGGGATGCCGTCAGCGGAACGAAGAATCTCACCGGGGCGTATTGCTTTGTTTCCATGGGCGAGGTGCTCAAGAGGTATGGCGTTTCATTGGAGGAGATCGGTCATCTCATGGTGCTGGCGTACGAGCGGCGCTTTTCCGCCATGCCTGGGATCGTAAAAAGGATCGCACGCAGGTCCTTCACAAATGTCAGATCGCTCAACAGAAAGTATCAGAAAAAAGACGCGCAGAACGCAGCTAACGCGGCAAAGAATCCCGGCAGCTTTGAAACAAAGACCATGATTCCGCCGGAAAGCGGCTATGATTTCAGCTACCATAACCTGGTCTGCCCCCTCTCCAACTTTGCAAAGGCACATGGGTATGAGGCGTATATGCCGTATCTTTGTAATTTGGATTACGTCATGTTCGGCGTGTTCGGCGTACCGTTGTTCAGGGAGCACACCTGCTTCGAGGACGGGGATTATTGTGACTTCAAGCTGAAGATGGATGCAAAACCCGTGGAGTATTGGCCGCCCGTGTTCACCCAGGGGAAGGGGTATAAATGATGGCCCTCTCCTGATAGACAAGGTCAGCTTTACTATGGATGTTAGATAGGACAAATAAAGGCCTCGTATGAACGAGGCATTTTACAAACGCTTTTGTTAGCAATTGCTAACGAAAGACGAACGAATTATAGGAAAGGGGCATGTGTATGAAAAAACTACCTGTTGGACGCATCCTGATCGCATGCGTGGCGTATCTCCTCCTGTTCATTCTCGGTTCCTCGAGCGGGGCGATCCATCCGGCCTGCTATGCATATATCGGAGCGCTGTTGCCGCTCTTGTTTAGCTTTGTCTACCTGTATACGGCGGCAAACGTGCCATGCTTTGGCGCGGCGGTGATCCTGAACGGCTTCGTGCTGATCGTTGGGTCGATTGCGGGCGAGGGCAACATGGCGCTGATCGTCGGTCTGATCGGTCTTGCTGCCATAGCGGAGTTCGTCAGAAAACTGAACGGCTATGACACGTTGCAGAGCGTTCGCCGCAGTTTCATCCCCTTTGCCTTCTCCTTTTTCACATACACCGCCCATTGGTGGACGGACACGGAAGGCTCTCTGGCGGCGGCGGTGGAGGAGATGCCGACAGGCTATGCGGACGAGATGGTGGCCGTGATCGAGAACATCCCGGCTCTGATCGTCGCGCTGATCCTGACGGTACCGGCCGCCATCATTGGGATGCGGATCGCCGAAAGGGTCATGAAAAAGCAGGCGTCGATCCTTACGAAAAGAAAGAGGGACTTGAAATGAAAGAGAAAAAGCAAAACAGATCACCGTCGGCCTTCGGCCGCCTGATGGAATATGCAGGCCGCTACCGGACGCTGACGTATCTCTCGCTGATCCTGTCCGCCCTGAGCAGCGTGCTGGCGTTGCTGCCCTTCGTGTGCCTGTGGCGGATCATCCGGGAAGTGCTGGATGTGCAGCCGGACTTTTCTCAGGCCACAGGGATCGTCCGCAACGGGTGGATGGCTGTGCTGTTCGCGGTGCTGGCCTGGCTCGTGTACGTGGCCGCGCTGGTCTGTTCTCACGGCAGCGCGTTCCGCACGGCCGCCAATATGAGAAAGACGCTGATGCGCCATATTGCCCGCCTGCCCATCGACTTTGCGGATGAAATGGGCTCCGGCAAGGTGCGCCGGATCGTGACGGAGGTGACCGGTTCCACGGAAACGCTGCTGGCCCACAACCTGCCGGATATGGCGGGCGCCATCACCATGCCGATTTGTATGCTGGTCATGCTGTTCCTGTACGATTGGCGCTACGGCGTCGCCTGCCTGATCCCTATCGCTCTCAGCTTTGCCGTCATGATGCGCATGGCGGGCCCGGCCATGCAGGAGGATATGCGGCAGTACCAGAACGCGCTCGAGCGCATGAGCAACGAGGCGGTCGAATATGTGCGGGGCGTTCCGGTGGTTAAGACCTTCGGGCAGACCGTTTTCTCCTTCCACCGGTTCAAAGCCTCCATCGACGATTACTGCGGATTCTGCATGCATTATACCCGGATGATGCGCAAGTCCATGGTGGGGTACACCGTGCTGATCAACAGCGCCTTCGTTTGTATTCTCGGCGTGACCCTGTTTCTGATCCGCGGCGGTAATTATCGGGCGGACATCCTGCTGAACTTCCTGTTACCCAGCGGCGCGACCGTGGAGCTGAGGGACGTGACCTACCGCTACGCGGCCGACGCTCCGGCGGCGGTGTCCCACCTCTCCCTGAAAGCGGAACGAAATGAGATCGTTGCCATCGTCGGCCCGTCCGGCAGCGGCAAAACCACGGCGGCGGGCCTGATCTCCCGTTTCTTCGACCCGCAGGAGGGCCAGGTCCTCATAGGCGGTGTGGACGTGCGCCAGATCTCCAAGGAGGTGCTGATGCGGCATGTGGCCTATGTCTTCCAGGACAGCCGCCTGCTCAAGCGCTCTATCGCTGATAACCTGCGTATCGCGAAGCCGGACGCTACAAAGGACGAGATGCTGGAAGTTCTGAAAAAGGCTCAGTGCATGGATATCGTTTCCCGCCTGCCAAAGGGGATCGACACGGAGCTGGGCACTCGGGGGACGTACCTCTCGGGCGGCGAACAGCAGCGCATCGCCATCGCCCGCGCCATGCTTAAGGATGCTGACGTGGTGATTCTGGACGAAGCCAGCGCCTTCGCCGACCCGGAATGCGAGGCGCAGGTCCAGCTGGCTTTCCAGGAGATGGCCAAAGGGCGGACGGTGATCATGATCGCGCACCGCCTCTCCACGATCCGCAACGCCGACCGTATCTACGTGCTGCAGGACGGCCGGGTGGAGGAGCAGGGGAAGCATGACGAGCTGCTGGAAAAGAATGGTCTTTATGCGGATATGTGGGCGGAATATCAAAAGGCAGTCAACTGGAAGGTGGGTGAAGCGGTATGAAGAAGTATTTGATGAAGCGGTTCGCGCTGACGGAAAAAGGCGCGGCGGATATGCTCAAAGCGATCGCGGCGGTGACCGTCTCGAATATCGCCCTGATGACGCCCGTCTGGCTGCTGTTCGCATTCACCGGGGCGTATCTCTCTGGCACAGCCGCCGGACGATGGGTTTACTATCTGCTTTTTGCGGCATTTTGCCTGGTGCTGATCTATCTTCCGAACTACTGGCAGTACAACGCCACCTTCTTCGCAACCTACGTTGAGTCCGGGAAACGCCGCATCTCCCTGGCGGAAAAACTGCGGAAGCTCCCCCTGTCTTTCTTCGGGAAAAAGGATCTGGCGGACCTGACGAATACCATCATGGCGGACGCCGAAACATTGGAGCACGCCTCCTCCCACCAGATCCCGCAGTTCTATGGAAGCCTGATCTCCACGTCGCTGATCGCAATAGGGCTCTTCTTCTACAAATGGCAGATGGCCCTGGCGGCGGTGTGGCCGATCCCCGTCGCCATCCTCATCGTGGCGGCGTCGAAAAAGGTACAGGCCCATTTCATTCGCCGTCAGTCGAGATCCAAGGTGCGGCTGAACGACGCCGTGCAGGAATTCATCGAAGTATCCCGCGATCTGAAGAGCTGCAACGCGGAAGGAGCGTACCTATCTGAACTGGAGGAGAAGATCGACGATGTGGAGAAGAAAGCCATCGGCGCGGAGCTGGGCCAGGCGGCTTTCATCGTTTCGGCCCAGCTGATACTGAAGATCGGCGTCGGCACCGTCGCCGTGGTGGGCAGCGCTATGCTTCTGCAGGGGAGGCTGAGCGTGATGGAGTTCTTTTCCTTTCTGCTGGTGGCCTCCCGCCTGTATGAACCCATGAGCGGGAACCTCATCAACCTCGGCATGCTGAATCTGCTGACCGTCCCCGTGGAGCGCATGAACGAGATCGGGTCGCATCCGGCCCAGACCGGAACGACAGACTTCCATCCGAAGGGATACGATATCTGCTTTGAAAACGTGGGATTCTCCTATGAGCAGGATAAAACGGTGCTGGAGGACGTGACCTTCACCGCCAAGCAGGGCGAGGTCACTGCCCTTGTGGGCCCTTCAGGCGGGGGAAAGACCACCGTCTCCCGCCTGGCCGCCCGGTTCTGGGACGTCAGCCGGGGTCGGATCACGATTGGCGGGCAGGACATCTCCAAGATCGATCCGGAAACGCTGCTTGGCGCGTTCTCCATCGTGTTTCAAGACGTGACGCTGTTCAATAACAGTATCCTGGAGAACATCCGCGTCGGCAAAAAGGATGCCACGGACGACGAGGTCCTAGCGGCCGCAAGGCTGGCTAACTGCGATGAATTCGCGCTGAAGCTGCCCCAGGGATACGCTGCTATCATCGGCGAAAACGGCAACGAGCTCTCCGGCGGCGAGCGTCAGCGGATCTCCATCGCCCGCGCGCTCCTGAAGAACGCGCCCATCATCCTGCTGGACGAAGCCACCGCATCCCTGGACGTGGAGAACGAGACGAAGGTCCAGGGGGCCCTGTCCCGTCTTCTTCAGGGCAAGACCGTGCTGGTCATCGCCCACCGCATGCGTACCGTGGAGGCGGCGGACAAGATCGTCGTCCTGGCCGATGGAAAGGTGGCCGAGCAGGGCAACTCCCGGGAGCTCATGATCCAAAACGGCCAGTTCGCCCAGATGGTCAGGCTTCAGACCGAGAGCCAGACCTGGTCGATCGCATAAGAGTCAGAGCTGGACCTTAGTTCCCTGCAAAAAATGTCCATATTATAGTGCAGTTAAATTTACTGTATTTCTTACTGTATTTTGGGCCAGTTTTACTGTATTATTTAGTCCAACCTGTCTATTGCGTGATGTGCTGTATGACCAAAAAATCCCTGCATACAGGCATTTTCTTAGGATTCGTCTACATTTTTGATTCACTGATTTTGACAACTGTTAACCGAAGGGTTGTAGGTTCGAGCCCTACCTGGGGAGCCACAAAAAAGCACGCGACAGCGTGCTTTTTTCATACCCGCTTTCACCCGTTGACCT
>CADCMN010000017.1 GCA_902802575.1 uncultured Eubacteriales bacterium
CCACGAGTCCCAGAGCCGATTCTATGAGAACATCATCGGCCGCAGCGAAGCCTTCCTCACCTACATCCTGCCCGATATCCGGAAGCTGGGGCCCAAGGCCCTGAAGGACGTGTCCGCCCACGACTTCTATCTGGCCGTCAACAAGAGCGAACCCAGCCTGATCCGCACGGAGGCGGACGAGCTCACCTATTCCTTCCACATCATGATCCGGTACGAGCTCGAAAAGCAGCTCATCGCCGGGACGCTGGCCGTGAAGGACCTGCCCGAAGCCTGGAACCGGCTCTACAAGGAGTATCTGGGCGTGGATGTGCCCGACGACACCCGGGGCGTGCTGCAGGATTCCCACTGGTCCGGCGGCTCCTTCGGCTACTTCCCCTCCTATGCCCTGGGCAGCGCCTACGGGGCCCAGATGCTGAAGGTCATGGAGCGGGACATCCCCGTGTGGGAGCTGGTGGCGAAGGGGGATCTGAAGCCCATCGTCGCCTGGCTCACGGACCGCATCTATCGGTACGGCCGTCTCCTCAAGCCCAACGAGCTGATCCTCAAGGCCTGCGAAGCGCCCTTCGATCCCCACTATTATGTGGCGTATCTGAAGGAAAAGTATACGGAGGTGTACGGGCTTTGAGGCGGCTGGCGCTCCTGGGCCTGTGCCTTCTGCTGCTGGCGGGCTGCGGCGGGAAGAGGGGAGAGAGGGAAGGGGACGATGCGTCTCGAACGGCTGAAACGGCGGTGAACGCCTCCCGGGCTGAAGAAACGGCGGCGCCCACGGTCACCCCGGTCCCCACGGCGGCGCCCACGGACACGCCTACGCCGATCCCCACGCCCACACCGCTGTACATGCTCAGGGAGGAGGGAGGGAACGATCTTATCATCAACGATGATCTGTACGATTCCTTCACCCAAACGGAGTTCCCGCTGCCTTCGGCGCCCGTGGTGCTCATCTACCACACCCACGCCGAGGAAGCCTATCGCCAGACCCGGAGCTATGCCTACGCGGAGACGGGGAAGGACACCTACAAGACCCTGGACAAGAGCAAATCCGTGGCGGCCCTGGGGGAGCTGCTGAAGCGGGAGCTGGAGAAGCGGGGCTTCACCGTGATCCACGACGACACGGATGTGGAGCCGCCGGAGATCAAAAGCGCTTACTCCCGGTCCCTGGAGGTCATGGCCAAGTACCCAGAGGCCACGGTGTTTATCGACCTGCATCGGAACACGGCCAACGTAAAGATGAAGAAGGACGACGTGGTCATGGCGGACGGCCGGCGCTGCGCCCGGATGTTCTTCGTGGTGGGGGTCGGCATCGGCACCTACGAGGGAGAGTACGACACCGTCCATGACTGGCAGCGGAACTACGCCCTCGCCAAGGCCGTCACCGAGCGCCTTAGGGCCGTGGACCCCCGCTTTGCCCTGGACATCCGCCTGAAGGTGGGCCGGTACAACCAGCACGTGAGCCCCTATTGCCTGCTGGTGGAGGTGGGCCACAACGCCAACACCTTCGAGGACGCCCAAAACAGCATCCCCTATCTGGCCGACGCCCTGGCGGCCACGCTGATCTTCGATCGGGAATAAAACGAAACGGGCCTTTTCCCGGAAGGGGAAAGGTCCCGAAACCATTTTGGGCGGAACAGGCCGGATCGTTTTCACGCACCTTCTTCCCTCGTTGAGGGGAGGAAGGTGCGTATGCGTTATGAGCCGCCGGCTTCGGCGTATCGCCGCGCCATCTCCTTGAGGTCGTACTCGAGGAAATAGGGCCGCAGCAGGGGATAAAAGGCCCGCATGTGTTCGGGATCGGCAAAGACCACGTCGCAGCCCCTGTCGTCGTAGACGGACAGGATGCACTCGTTTTCGAAGGAGACCAGGCTCACTTCGGAATTGTTCTCGCTCTCGATCTGAGCCCACAGGAGCCCCTTGTCGTCGAACCCCGCGCCGTCGGCGTAGCAGACGATCCGGTCCCGCCGGACGTCGTCAAAGTCCGGGTCGTCTGGCTCCAAACAGGTCTTCAGCTTCTTCACGCTCACATGCCGGTATTTCATCATGGACGAAAGAAGGAACCGGAGCGAACACGCCTCCTTCTCCACCCGGTACGCCACATGCTCTTCGGGGTCCGCATATTCCCCCGCCTGCGCTTCGCCGCTGTCCGACCAGTCATAGACCCAGTAGTTGAAGATCATGGCGTCGGCGCCGTGGGGGAAGAGGATGGAATAGATCGCTTCCGCCCGCTGCCGGGCCGCGGCATAATATGCCTCGGACGTATCGCCCCGCCCCAGCTCGCAGCGCAGGGCCCAGGGATGGGAATAGAAGTACGGATGGTAATACTGACAGTCCGGACTCAGGATCATCGCTTCGATCTTGCTGCTCACAGATCGGTCGCCCCCTCCATCTCCTCCAGCGTCAGCCGCTTGTTCATGGCGATGACGTCGTCCGGGATCACCTTCAGCTCCTTGCGGTCGTAGGTGAGCAGGCCGTTGATCTCTTGCTCCACATCGCTGAGCTGGGTGTAGACTGCGGCGGAGAGGCCCTGCTCCTTGGCGGGCCGGATCTCCCTGTCGTAGAGCTTCACGATCCCCGCCGTCAGCTCCTTCTCTGAGGGGAACATCCTGTATCCGAAATCCTTCCTGGACCACCGGTGCCCCTCGATGCCGCAGGCGTAGCCGCCGAACTCGCTGAGCACCGCCGCCCGCCCGGCCCGATCCCGCTTGTATCGGAACTTGCGGAAGTACACGTGCCGGCTGAACACGTCGCCGCCCCCCTGGTCGTGCCAGCCGGAGGCGTGGTCGATGGTTCGGGTGCCGTCCAGCTCCCGGATGCGGCGGACCGCCTCCAGGGCGTCGAACTGGCCCCAGCCCTCGTTGAAGGGCACCCACATGACGATGGACGGGCAGTTGTAGAGAAGGTTCACGGTCTCGTTCAGCTCCTCGTAGTACCGGAGCCGGCTCCCCTCGCTCCGGCGGCCGAAGGCCTTGTAGCTGTTGTCCACCCGGTGGGGGAGAATCCCCGCCACGGGCACGGTCACCACCCCGAACCGATAGGGGCCGCCGCCCGAAACCATATCCTGCCAGACCAGCATGCCCATGGTGTCGCAGAGGTAGTACCACCTGAGGGGCTCGATCTTGATGTGCTTGCGCAGCATATTGAACCCCAGGGCCTTCATGGTCTGGATGTCGCAGACCATGGCCGCCTCCGCCGGGGCGGTGTAGAGCCCGTCGGGCCAGTAGCCCTGGTCCAGCAGCCCGTTGTGAAACAGGGGCTTGTTGTTGAGGAACAACCTGGGCACGCCCTTGCTGTCCTTTTGGACCGAACACTTGCGCATGCCGAAGTAGCTCTCCACCCGATCCTCGCCGAAGGACACGGAAAAGCGATAGAGATAGGGGTCCGACGGGGACCAGGGCCGCATGTTCTCCACGGGCACGTGGACGGCCGTTCCGGCTGCCGCGGCGTAGATCATGCCGTCCAGGTGGATGAGGCACTTGCCGGGGACATTGGTCTGCACCTCGATGCGGACCGCCTCCTCGTCGAAGAGGGGCGTGATCCTCAGGCCAGTGATATAGTTTTCCGGCACGCTTTCCAGCCATACCGTCTGCCAGATGCCGCTCTGGGCGGTGTACCAGATGCCGCCGGGACTGGCGCTTTGCTTGCCCCGGGCGTCGTCCATGTCCGACTCGACCACGTCGTCCTCCACCACCACCTCGATCACGTTTTTCTCCCGCAGATAGCTCGTGATGTCGTAGCTGAAGGGCCAGTAGCCGCCCCGATGGGTGCCGCACTCCCGGCCGTTGACGGACACGGTGGCGATCAGGTCCACGGCCCCGAAGTGGAGGATCACCCGTCCCCGCATAAACCCTTCGGGCAGGGTGAAGGTTCGCTTATAGCAGAGGATGTCCCCGGCCTGCTTCTGCTGCCGGATGCCGGAGAGCTCGCTTTCCGGGGAGAAGGGGACCAATATGGTCTTGGACAGCCGATCCGGCTTCTCCTCAGCGGGGCCCATATAGAACTGCCAGGGCCCGTTCAGGTTCAGAAAGCTGTTCCGCTTCAGCTGGGGCCGGGGGTATTCCGGCAGGATGCTGCTTTCCCGGAGGTGTTCGCCCCAGATGGTCTTCATGCCTTCTTCCTCCTGTACAGCCCGATCACGGGCAGGATCACCAGCAGCACGCACACCGCCGCCGCCAGAAAGATGGCGGGGGTGGGCACGCTCTTCACCACGCCCAGATCCTCATAGACCGCGCCGCTGCTTTTGATCACCGCCGAGCCGATGAAGGGCCCCACGATCATGGGCAGGCACACGGCGAACACCATCCGCACGCCCTGAAAGTGGCCTGCCTTGTCCTTGGGCGTGTAGTCCCGGATCAGGGCGGAGAGGGCGGCGGTCACCAGCATATACCCGGACATCATGATGGCCCCGGTCACCATGACCCCGGCCATGGAGCGGACGAGATAGAGGCCCAAAAGACCGCCGATCATCACGGCCGCCGCGGGCAGGACGAAGTTCAACTTGCCGTATTTGTCCAGGAACCGGCCGGCGAGGACGCTGACAAGCGACGCGAACAGCAGCACCACGCCCAGGACGATGGCGTAGTTATCCATGTGGAGGTAGTGCTGGAAGTAGACGATGAGGTAGGGGAAGAAGACCTGGACCCCGATGGAAAAGAGGGTGAACGCCAGGAGGGAGAGGTACAGCTCCGGCAGGGTCCGGATCACCTTGGGCGTGAACCCGTAGAGCAGATTTTGGAAATAGCTGTCTCGCCGGGGCTGGAGCGCGTCGCTGTCCTTCACGAGGAACAGGGCGATGAGGCCGGTCAGGATCATCAGCGCGCCGAAGAAGGTGAAAAACAACGTCCAATCCCCCCGCTGGGTCCAGCCGTCGAAGACGCCGAAGATCACCAGCATGGAGATGAGGGGGAGGATGGCCAGCACGCTCTCCGCCCGGCCCCGGTTCTCCTTGGTGGTGACGTCGGTCACATAGGCGTTGAAGGCGGCGTCGTTGGCCGTGGACCCGAAAAAGGTCATGACGCAGTCCAGAATGACCACCAGGATGGGCCCGGTCAGGATGCCCTTGGCGTAGGCCGCCTGAAAAGCGGAGAGCCGCTCCGGTCTGGCCAGCAGGGCGAAGGCCAGAACGCTGAAGCCCCACAGGATGTATCCGAAGGAGATGAAGGCCTTGCGGTTGCCCACCCGGTCGGAGAGGGCGCCCATGAGCAGGGTGGTCACCGTGGCGGCCACGGCGCTCAGGGCCACCATCCAGGCGATGGCCCCGGGATCGGGAGCGATGGCGTTGTACAGGAACACGTTGAAGTACATGTTCTCGATGGTCCAGGCGAACTGCCCCACCAGTCCCACCAGGATGAGGGCAAACCAGGTACGCTTTTTCATACAGCTTTCCTCCTATAGCGCAGGATGCACGCGCGGACGATCAGCCCCATGAGGATGCAGAGGCTCACCCATTGGGAGAAGGACAGGGGCCCGAAGCCGCCGCGCACGGCGTCGTCCCGCCAGAACTCGATGAGGAAACGGAAGGAGGCGTAGGCGAAGAGGTAGAGGCGCACCAGCTTCCCCCGGGACCGTTTCCGATAATAATACAGCAGCAGCAGCGCCGCAAACAGCAGGAAGTTGAACCCGGATTCCATCAGCTGCACCGGCAGCCGATGCTCGTAGAACAGGCTGCAGAAGCCGCCCGCCATCACCGGCCCGTAGCAGCAGCGGCCGAAATAGCAGCCGATCCGGGCGAACCCGTGGAACAGAGGCACGATCAGGGCGGCCAGCCCCCAGCTGGAGGCCCGCTTATAGAGCACGAACCGGCGGATGCCCAGGTCCACCGCCAGCAGGAAGAACAGCATCCCGCCGTAGAACACGATCCCGCTGTCCTCAACGAGGCTCCACAGGGTCAGAGGCGCGCCTTGCTGCCACCGGTAGCTCATGAGGGACAGGACGCCGAAGAGCTTCGCCCCGAGGAACAGGGGCAGCAGGCTCAGGGAGTAGATGGGGAACAGCACGGGCCAGTCCAGATCCTCCCGCAACCCGATCAGAACGGCGCAGCCCGCCGCCGCCAGCAGCCCCACCGTGGCCATGCCCCCGTATGACAAAATGTAGGCAAACACCCGCTCCATGCCCAACTTTCCCTTCTGTTGCCTTTCAGTATACTACGCCGCGCCGTCTCATGGCAAGATGGCACCGGGGTGGAAAATATACTTAGGCGAGCAAAAAAGGCTTGAACCCATGAACCTGTTTTGCTATACTGATATGGAGCGATAATTTGGAGGAATGGAGACATGAATCTGCAGTACTATTTCAACTATGTGACCATTGTGGAGGAGGGGAGCCTGACGGCGGCTTCTCGGAAACTCCACATCGCCCAGCCGGCCCTGAGCAATCAGATCAAGGCCATGGAGCAAAAGTATGGCACCCGCCTGTTCTTCAGAGGGGCCCGGCGGCTGGAGCTGACCGACGCCGGCATGATCCTCTATCAGCAGGCCAAGCGTATGTGCGAGATCGAGCAGGCGGCCAAGAATGAGATCGCCAGCGGCTTCTCCGGCCAGAAGGGCACGCTGCGCCTGGGCGTTACGCCCTCCGTGGCGGACGGCATCGGCGATATCGTGCTGGATTTTGCCCAGAAGTATCCCCAGACCGAGATCAAATATTTGGAAGCCAGTGCGGCGGACCTGTGCAAGATGCTGCAGAACGGCGTCATCGAGGTGGCCGTTTTGAAGACCATGGGCGATCTGCCGGAAAACGTGAAGCTGCTCTGCGTGCAGACGGCGCCGACCGTGGCGTTGTATAAGCCCGGCGCAGGGTTCCTGGACAAGGGGAAGAAGGACAGCGTCACCATCAATCAGCTTTCCGGCGTGCCCATCGCCATGGAGGAGCTGTATCAGGGGCCGGTCCTGGCCGCCTTCAAGGCCAAGGACGCCTCCGTCTACATGAAATCCCTGAGCAGCAGCCCCGACGTGTCGGCGAAGATGGCCAAAGCCGGGCTCGCCGTGGCCTTGGTCTCCGCGCGCGTGGCGGCCGCCATGGAAGGGGAGGGGCTGGCCGTGAAGCAGATCAGCGACGGCGCGTCGCTGGCGTCCCGGTACTGCCTGTTGACCCAGCAGGGCAACTATCGGTCCAAGGTGGTCAACAACTTTCTCGTCATCCTGGCCGAGGCGCTGCAGCTGGATCTTTCCGAGGTTCTGCCCGCCCCGGCGCCGGAAGAGAAGGCGTAAAGCGCCGCAGAGTATGAGTAAGGAGACGAAGGTATCGTGAAGAGGATCATCGCACTGTTGCTGGCGGCGCTGTTGCTGTGCGCCATGGGCTGCCGGAAGAAAGCTGTCGAGGAAAAAACGGATACGGAGGTAACGAACGTGGATAAGACCCATCCCATCGCCACCATCACCATGAAGGGCGGCGGCCAGATCCAGCTGGAGCTGTACCCGGAAGTGGCGCCGGAGAGCGTGAAGAACTTCATCTCCCTGGCCAACAGCGGCTTCTATGACGGCCTCATCTTCCATCGGGTCATCATGGGCTTTATGATCCAGGGCGGCGACCCCCAGGGCAAGGGCACCGGCGGCCCCGGCTACAGCATCAAGGGTGAATTCGCGGCCAACGGCGTCGAAAACAACATCTCCCATGTGCGGGGCGTCCTCTCCATGGCCCGGGCCACGCCCTACGACAGCGCCGGCAGCCAGTTCTTCATCGTGCAGGGGGATTCCACCCATTTGGACGGCCAGTACGCGGCCTTCGGACGGGTGATCTCCGGCATGGATGTGGTGGACAAGATCGCCAAGACCACCACTGACTCCCACGACAAGCCCTACAAGGATCAGGTCATGGAGACCGTTCGGGTGGAGACCTGGGGCGTGGAGTACGGCGAGCCGGAGAAGCTGCCGGGGAAGTGAGGAACAGCGAAAAAAGGCCTGCGGGCCTTTTTTAGTGAAATTTTGCGCCATAGGCGCAAAGTGAAATTTGCCTGAGGCAAGTGAAATTGCCGCTGCGCGGCAGTGAAATTCGCGCTTCGCGCGAGGTATGGAAGCGCCTGCGGCGCATGATTTGAGGCTGTCGCGTCATGGGATCGTAGGGGCGATTCATGAATCGCCCGCGCCCACCGCTGTCATCCTGAGCGGGGGGATCATTTCTGGTCCTGCTGCTCCGCCTTCTGCTTCTTTTCCTTATCCTTTTGGATCATGCTGATGACGGTGATGGCGATGCCTCCGGCGAAGGGGGCCAGCCAGCTGTGGGCCCAACTGCCCGCCAGGTAGCTCCAGATGAACATGACCAGCACCGAGACCATGGAGATGAGAGGGATGAGTATCTTTGTGTTCATGGCGTGCTCCTTTCCTTTTCAAGGGCGTTTTGTTCCGGGGAGCGTACCGCGCCCCAGCGCCATCACACCATATCCGGGGCGCATTGTCAATCGTTTCGGCGCAAGCGGTAGTATATTTGTCTCGAACGGTCGTCATAGAGTTTCGGACCGGCCCTTTGGGTCAAGGAGGCGTTGCGGCCAGGATGCGCCTGTGGTATACTGTACCCACATAGGGAATGACGCGGGAGGCGAGGGGCCATGGGCGCAAACATGGGGCTGAAACGGGCGGGGATGATCCTCGTCTGCGCGCTGTTCCTCATTTTGACCCTGCCCGCTCGGGCCGAAGAGGAAGCCTTGGCGGCGCCGGAGCTCACATACCGCTGCACCGTCACCTTTCTGGGGACCAAGCAGGAGCGGGCCTTCGCCCTGACCGACGGAAAGATCAACACCTCCTGCAGGATGAAGGAAAAGGACGAGCTGATTTTGGAGGCGCCGGAGGATATGGGAGCTTTGATCCTGCGGTTCTATCAGCAGGGGGACGACTTCCTCCTCATAGCGGAGGACGAGCAGGGCGGGCGGCTTCAGGAGCGCACCCTGACGGCTGCCGCGGCTTTGCCCGTTTTTCTGGAGCCCGGCTGTCGGCGGGTGCGGATCGAGGCCCCGGCCCAGGGGCTGCGCATCTGCGAGCTGATGGTCTTCGGCCTCGGCCGGCTTCCGGAGGACGTGCCCCATCCCGAGCCGCCCCTTAAGAAGGCGGACTTCCTGCTGGTATCCACCCATCCCGACGACGAATGGGTGTTCCTGGGCGGCGTCTATCCCATCTACGGGGGAGAGCGGGGCTATGCGGGCACCGTGGTCTATGTGACCTTGCCCACCTGGGAGCGGGCCCAGGAATGCATCAACGGCCTGTGGATCGGCGGCGTTCGGACCCACCCCGTTTTTCTGGGGTTCCCGGATGTGCGCCAGAGCGCGCCGCAGAGAAAGAAGGATACCTTCCGGCGGGAGGAAGTGACACGGGAGCTGGTGCGGCTGTACCGCCGCATTCGCCCCCTGGTGGTGGTGACCCAAGACCCGGAGAACGGGGAATACGGGCACTGGCAGCATATACTGGTGGCCGCCGCGGCGTTCGACGCCGTGGAGCTGGCCGCCGACCCGAATTACGATCCATCGTCAGCGGCCGCATATGGCGTTTGGACGGTGCAGAAGATGTATCAGCATTTTGCCCAGGGCATCAGCGCCCTGGAGCTGGATGTGGACGAGCCCCTGTCCCACTACGGGGGCCGGACGGCCCTGGAGGTGGCTGCCGAGGCGTTCCAGGCCCATCGGACCCAGCTCAAGACGCCCTATCGTCCCGGCGCCGCCGACGAGGCCAAGGGCGACATTCGGCACTTTGGGCTCACCTGGTCCATGGTGGGGCCGGACACGGGCAACGATCTGTTTGAGCACATTCCCGCGGAAGCGTTGGCGGCGAATCAGCAGTCCACGCCGCCCCCCGCGACCGCTGCGCCGGAGCGCACGTCCACGCCCGGACCCACGGCGGGCCCCACCGACACCCCGGCGCCCATCGCCGCTGCCACGGCGGAAGCGATCGGGACGCCCGCCGCCCCCTCCCCGTGGGATCGGGCGGAGGATGGCGCCGCCTGGGCCGCGGCGCACGCCGAGGCGCTGTCCGCCGGCGCGGTGCTGCTGCTGGTGCTGCTGACGATCCTGCGGCAGGTGAGCCGGGCCCGCCATACGCGAAGGACGGGGTCTGAAGCTGCCCCTAAGCAGGCCCCCGAGAAAGGAAACGAACCATGAACACACGCTATCCCATCGTGCTGGTCCACGGTCTGGCCATGAAGGACACCTTCTTTATGAAGTCCTGGGGCCGGATCGACCGCTTGCTGCGCATCCAGGGGTACACGGTATATAAGAGCGACGTGGACGGCTTCGGCACCGTGGCGGGGAACGCCGCCCAGCTCAAGGCGGAGATCGAAGGGATCCTCCGGGAGACGGGGGCCGAAAAGGTGAACCTCATCGCCCACTCCAAGGGCGGATTGGACGCCAAGTACATGATCCAACAGCTGGACATGGCGGACCGGGTGGCCTCCCTGACCACACTCTGCACGCCCCATCGGGGGACGCCCATCGCCTCCTTCATCCTGCGCTTTCCCAAGGCCGCGGTGAAATACGTCGCCTTCTGGGTGAACACCGCCTATCGGATATTGGGGGACAAGGCCCCGGACAGCTTCACCGCCTGCGAAGAGCTTCAGCGCACCCACAGCCTGGAGGAGGAGACGGTGAATGTGGCGAACGGGGTCATGTGCCAAAGCTTTTCCGCCGCCGTGCGGCCGGGGGAAAGGACCGCCGATTTTGTCATGGCCGTGCCATTGCTCTTCTCCCGCTTTCTGGAGAAGGACAGGCTCACGGACGGCATGGTGCCCCGGGATTCCGCCATCTTCGGCGTCTATCGGGGGGATTGTTTGGATGGGTCCGTGTCCCATACCCAGATCGTGGATTTCATGGTCCGGGGCAAAAAGCGGGACAAGATCTACGCCTTCTATTCCGCCCTCTGTGAGGAGCTGGTCCAGGCGGGGTTCTGACCGGTCATCCGAACGGCATACAACAAAAAGGCGCGCCCGCAGGGGCGCGCCCGTTCCATTTTGGCGACCGCTTCACCAGGCGTTTTCCAGAACGAAGGTGTCCTTGGACGCATCCTTGAAGTAGTTGTAGTCGTCGAACCAGGGGGAGTAGGTGGTCACATGGATGGACCGATCCAGCGGATCGAAGGTGAGGATGCGGATATATCCCAGCCCCCACTTCTTGTCGTCCTGGAAGTTGTAGAGGAGGGCGTTCACCCGGTGGCCGTCCTCATACTCCTTGGTCCAGCGGACGGAGCCGTCGTTGTGGCCGCAGAGCACCAGGCACAGGTTGGGATAGACGGACAGCAGCTCCTTCTCCAGGGTTTTGCCGTTGGCGGTCAGGCCGCCCTTGTCCGTGAGAAAGCTGTGGACCAGGACGATGGCCTGGCGGTCGGGATAGGTCTCCAGCACCGCCTTGACCCAGGGCAGGTAATCCGCGTCCGTTTGCCAGCCGATCCCCAGGAGCAGGAAAGACTGGCCCGCCGCATCGAAGGTGTCGTACCAACAGACCCCGTCCAGATACAGCTGGTCCCCCTCGTCGGCGGCGCAGAACCCGTAGGAGAGGTAGGTCGAATAGTCCGCCCTGTCGGCGCCCACGTCGTGATTGCCCGCCACGGACCAGAGGGGCAGGCCTTCCGGCAGCAGGCCGATGGCGGCCCGGGCGTTTTCCCAATGGCGCTTCTCGCTGCGGTTGTCCACGATATCCCCGGTCATGAGCACCCCCAGGGCGTTCTGCTCCTCATAGGTGTTGGCCATATAGGTGAAGATTTTGTTGAAGACCTTGGGACAGCGATAGGCATAGACCTGGGTGTCGCTGACCCAGTAGAGGGAGAAGGGCGTGGGGATGGGGGTGGCTGTGGGCTCGGGCGTAGCCGTTGGGGTGGCCGTGGGCTCCGCCGTGGGGCTGGCGGTGGGGCGAAGGGTGGGCTGACCCTCCTGCTGAAGGCGGACCTCCACCCGAAGCCGGGGCGACGGACCGCCTCCTTGACCGCCCATGGCCGGGGCAGCGGACTCACCGCCGCAGCGGAGGACCGGAAGGGACAGGGACACAAGAATGGTGAGGAGCAAAAGGCGCAGGGAACGAAGCATGGATCGAAGGACCCCCTTTCTTTCTATGAGATCGGGGCAAAGCATAGCACACGAAAAAAAGGGAAGGATGGTTTCGCCAGAGGAAGTCAGGGATGGCTCAAACAAGACAGGAAGCCCGATCGTGGTGAAAAAAAGGCGCATCCTTGCTGGTGACCGTTTCACGCTCTTTTTTGAATTTCCGGCAAATTGCCTCTTGTGCGAATCGACTTTTTATGGCAATAATATAAGAAGGGATTTTTCCCGGAATAAGACCGATGAGGGGTAAGGTAATGAAAAAGTTTTTTAGCTGGCTGAACAAGACCAGGGTTTTCCGCGACCTGTCGCCACAGGAATTCTCCTGGGTGCTGTACGACGTGGGCAACTCGGCCTATACCATGCTTGCCTGCTCGCTGATCCCGATCTGGTTCAAGGATCTGGCCATTGGCACGAACCCGGGGCAGATCACCGGCGACCAGGCCACCGCCTATTATTCCATCGCCATTTCGATCGTGACGGTCATCGTCGCCCTGCTGGGCCCGGTGCTGGGGGCCTTGGCGGATCGCAAGGACAGCAAGAAGATCTTCTTCCAGACCACCGTGGCCGCCGGCGTCATCGGCTGCGTTCTCAACAGCTTCGCCTGGAGCTGGATGCTGTTCCTGGTGGTCTATGTGCTGACCAAGGTGTTCTATCAGGCGTCCTTGACCTTCTACGATTCCATGCTCAACGACGTGACCACCGAGGAGCGCATGGACGAGGTCTCCTCCTACGGCTACGCCTGGGGCTACATCGGCTCCTGCATCCCATTCCTCATCGCCATGGTGGCCTACATCCTCAGCGGCGGCCTTTCCGAGAATCTGATGCTGTTCTCGCCCCTGGTGGGCAAGATCATCGGCTTCGGCGTCACGGCCGTTTGGTGGTTGCTGGTGACGCTGCCGCTGATTAAGAATTACAAGCAGAAGAACTATGTGGAACACACCCACACCACGGTGGGTCAGGTGTTCAAAAAGATCTTCTCCACGCTGAAGAAGATCGCCGTCCGCGACAAGAAGGTCCTCTTCTTCCTCATCGCCTTCTTCCTCTACATCGACGGCGTGGGCACCATCATCGACAACTGCATCAACATCGGCACCGACTTGGGCCTGCCTACCGTGGGCCAGGTGGTGTTCCTGCTGGCCACCCAGGTGGTGGCCTGGGTGGGCTCCCTGGTGTTCGCCAAGCTCAGCAAGAGGTATAAGACCGTGCCCCTGATCCTGGTGTGCATCGCGGGCTACTTTGCCGTCTGTCTCTACGCCCTGACGCTGAAGACGTTGCTCCACTTCGGGATCCTGGCTTTCGGCGTGGGCTGCTTCCAGGGCTCCATCCAGTCCCTGTCCCGGTCCTACTATTCCAAGATCATCCCGCCTGAGAACTCCGGCGAGTATTTCGGCATCTACGACATCTTCTGCAAGGGCGCGTCCTTCCTGGGCTCCGCGGTCATCGCCTGGGTCAAGCTGGCGGGCGGCACCATCAACATCGCCGTGGCGTCGTTGGCCATCTTCTTTGCCCTGGGCTTCGTGTTCCTGGTGATCTCCTCCAAGCAGAAGAGCCTGAACAAAGCCGCCAACGAATGAGGAGTCAGGATGTACACTTTTGAAGACAAACTGAAGGAATACGCCGAGCTGCTGGTGCGGGTGGGCGTGAACGTGCAGAAGGGCCAGGATCTGGTCATCACCAGCCAGGTGGACCAGGCTCCCTTCGCCCGCATGTGCGTGAAGGCCGCCTACGAGGCGGGCGCCCGGTCCGTGGTCGTGGATTGGGGCGACGACGCCGTCAGTCGCATGACCTTTTTGAACGCCGCGGACGACGTGTTCGATTCCATCCCTGAGTATCGGGTCCGGTTCAACACGGACTATGCTGAGAGGAATGCCTGCTTCCTGCGTCTGGTGTCCTCCGATCCGGAGAACCTCAAGGGCGTGGACCCCGGTCGCCTGGAGCGGATGCAGCGGGCCTCAGGCCGACAGATGAAACGGTATCGGGCGTTGCTCATGGGCAGCGCCGTCCCCTGGAGCATCGGCGCCTTGGCGTCCCCTTCCTGGGCCAAGCGAGTATTCCCGGACCTTCCCGAGGCGGAAGCCGTGGCGGCCCTGTGGGAGAAGATCTTCATGGCCGTCCGGGTCACCGGCGACGGCACCGCCGTGGAGAAGTGGCGGCAGCATCAGGAGAACCTGCAGCACCACGTGGAGATCTTGAACGGCTATGCCTTCGACCGGCTCCACTACTATAACGCCCTGGGCTCCGACTTCACCGTGGGCCTCTGCAAGGGGCATATCTGGTGCGCCGGCGGGGAATTCACGCCCAAGGGTCAGTTCTTCATGCCAAACATGCCCACGGAGGAGATCTTCACCGCCCCCGATCGGAACCGCTGCGAGGGCGTCATCTGCGCGGCCTTGCCCCTCTCAAAGGACGGGAATGTGATCCGGGACATCCGCTTCGTGGTGAAGGAAGGGAAGATCGTGGAGGCCACGGCCTCCGCCGCCGAGGAGATCCTGCAAAAGTCCATCGCCGTGGACGAAGGCGCGTCCCGCTTCGGCGAGGTGGCTCTGGTGCCCTACGATTCCCCCATCAGCAATTCCAAGACCCTCTTCTACAACACCCTCTTCGACGAGAACGCCGCCTGCCACCTGGCCTTCGGCGAGGCGTACCCCATGACCGTGGCGGGGGCCATGGACATGAGCGAGGAGGAGCGATTGGCTGCAGGTCTCAACAAGTCCATCACCCACGTGGACTTCATGGTGGGCACGGCGGATCTCAGCATCGACGGCTACACCTCGGACGGCCGCTGCGTCCCCGTCTTCCGGAACGGCAACTTCGCGTTCTAATGAATAATGCGCAATATAAAAAAGCACGGTTTCCCGTGCTTTTTTGCTTGTGTCTTCAGTGCATCTCGCAGGAGGCGCAGCTGGGCGCGTCGGGGAATTGGGCGGGATCGTAGGGGATGTTGTTCCTATCGAAGTAGTCCTTCAGCGCCGCCTTCACCGCCTCCTCCGCCAGGACCGAGCAGTGGAGCTTGTAGGCCGGAAGCCCGTCCAGCGCCTCCACCACCGCCTTGTTGGTCAGCTCCATCACCTTCTCAATGGGCTGGCCCTTGATCATCTCCGTGGCCATGGAGCTGGAGGCGATGGCGCTGCCGCAGCCGAAGGTGGAGAACTTGGCGTCGGTGACGATGCCGTCGTCGATCTTCAAAAAGATCTTCATGATATCGCCGCACTTGGCGTTGCCCACCTCGCCCACGCCGTCCGCGTCCTCGATGACGCCCACATTCCGGGGGTGGAGAAAATGATCCATCACTTTTTCACTGTATAATGCCATAGGTTCCTTCCTTTCTTCTCTCAAAGCAAGTGCTGGCTACGGCCGGATTCCAAATCCTGCCAGATGGGGGAGAAGCCCCTTAGGTATGCCACGATCCGGGGCACTTCCTGCAGGATCGCGTCCACGTCGGCTTCGGTGTTCTCCTCGCTGAGGGTCAGCCGCAGGGAGCCGTGGGCCACCTCGTGGGGCCGTCCGATGGCCAGCAGCACATGGCTGGGGTCCAACGACCCGGAGGTGCAGGCGGAACCGGAGGAGGCGCAGATGCCCGCCTGGTCCAGAAGGAGCAGCAGGCTTTCCCCCTCGATGCCCTCGAAACAGAAGTTCACGTTGCCGGGGAGCCGCCGTTCCCTGTCCCCGTTGAGGGCGCTGTGGGGGATGGTCTCGAGACCCGCGATCAATTTGTCCCGAAGGGCGCTGACATACGCGGCGTTTTTGTCCAGGCTCTTCACCATGTCCTCCAGAGCCGTGACCATGGCGCAGATGCCCGCCACGTTCTCCGTGCCCGCCCGGCGGTTCCTCTCCTGGGCGCCGCCTTCGATGAGGGGGTAGAGGGGGATGCCCGTCCGGCAGTAGAGGGCGCCCACGCCCCGGGGCCCGTGGAACTTGTGGGCGGAGAGGGACAAAAGGTCGATGTTCATCTCCTTCACGTCGATCCTCACATGGCCTGCGGCCTGGACCGCGTCCGTGTGGAAGGGGACCTTGGCCGCCCGGCACACCGCGCCGATCTCCTTGATGGGCTGGATGGCGCCGATCTCGTTGTTGGCGAACATGACGGTGACCAGGCAGGTGTCGGGCCGGATGGCGGCCTGGACCTCCTGGGCCGTGACGACGCCATTCTCATGGACCGGCAGATAGGTGACCTCATAGCCCTCCTTCTCCAGGCGCTTGAGGGTGTGGAGCACGGCGTGGTGCTCGAAGGCGGTGGACACGATGTGGCGCTTGTTCTTCGCCGCACCGAGGCGCGCGCAGGAGCGGATGGCCTGGTTGTCGCTTTCGCTGCCGCCGGAGGTAAAGTAGACCTCCTTGGCTTCGGCCCCCAGGATCTTCGCCATGCGGGACCGGGCGTCCGCCAGGACCTCCTGGGCCCGCTGCCCCAGCTCATAGAGGCTGGAGGGGTTGCCCCAGGCGTTTTGGGCCAAGTCCGTCATGACCTCCAGGGCGTGGGGGCTCAGGCGGGTGGTGGCCGCATTGTCGGCATAGATCATGTTGATTCCTCCATCGTTCATTCGGAATGAGTATACCATATTAACCTACCTTGTCAATAGGTTATTATTTCTTTTGAGGCAGCAGGTCTGCCAGAGTATGGCCCGTCAGGTAGTCGTCGATAACCTTGTCCAGCCCCTGCCACAGAGGGTAGGTGGGACACTCCCCGGCCCGGGGACAGGCTCCGTCCGACTCCAGACAGGTCACGGGGGCCAGGCTCTTTTCGGTCAGCCGCAGGATCTCGCCGATGGGGTATTCCGCCGGCGTCCGGCTCAGCCGGTAGCCGCCGCCCTTGCCGCGAAGGGCCTGGACCAATCCGGCTCGGCTCAAGGACGCCAGGATATTTTCCAGATACTTCTCCGAGATGCCCTGCCGCCGGGCGATAGTGTCCAGGGGCACAAAGGCCCCGCTGCCGTTCTCCGCCAGATCCAGCATCACGCGCAGGGCGTATCGTCCCCGGGTGGAGATCATCATAGCCGTCGCCTCCCTTCCATAAACCTACTCTATCACAAGGTTGATCAGATTGCAAGGGGGACCGGATCCGGGGGAAGATCCCCTTTTCGATTTGCGCCGGGTGTAGGCAGAGGCCTTGAATTTACCCGACGATTCGCGTATAATAATTCCAAACATCCTTATGCGCAAGGGGAGAGGGGCCTATGGAGCAAGGGAAAAGGAAGACATACACCGTGAAGCATCCCGTTCGGCTGGCGGTGGTTGTGGCGGCGTCCGTGGGCTGCATATTGCTGGCGGTGATCTGGACGCTGCTCCTGAGCCGGATGGGCCGACGGACGGCGGACCTGAGCGCCTACACCACCCTGACCCGCACGGGGGAGACCGTCACGGCGGTGCTGGATCTGGACAGCCTGTTGACGGAGCTGGATCTGCCCAACCCGCGCACCGAGCCGAAGGCCTTGCGCAACGGGGCGGTGAAGGCCCTGATGAACATGAAACTGGAGCTGGCGTTCACCCAGGAACCCGACGTGGTGACGGTGATGGCCAACGTGAATCAAAGGGCCCTGCGACGGAAGGGCATTGTGCTCAAGGAGGCGCGTTGGACCGGCCCTGTGAAGGTGCTGCCCCGGACGGCGGCGCAGGAAGAGGCGCCCACGGCCGTTCAGGAGGCGGAACGTCCCAAGACCATGCTGGCGGACGGATATCTTTCCGCCCTGCTGGACGAAGAGGGAAAGGGATTGAATCTAAGGAAGGTGTGCGAGCGGGTGCACTTTGAGCGGGATCGGCTGGCAAAAGAGATATTTGGTAACAGCTATGTTACAAAAAAGACGAATCTGTGGTTTATAGTATACCCGCAGGGCAGCGAGCATCACAACTGCTATCGGGCGGTGTACGCCCTCACCGAGGTCGGGGCCAAGGAGGGGCGATCCGTGGGCAGCTGCTATTTCACGGTAGACGTCCTGGACCTTGCCTATCGGGCGGGGAGCGGGATCAGCTTCGGCGGGACGGACGTGGCCATGTATGACACCCTGGAAGAAGCGCAGGGCCTGGAACCGTTCACAGCCTTGGGCTGCGGGATCACGGCCCTCTCCGGCGGCAGCGTCCCGGGACCGGCTCGGCCCACCTTCGACTACAACGGGTTCGTTCGCTTCGTGGGGCTGCCCATGAGCCATCCCCTGCCCGACGGCAGCCTTTGGGCGCCCAGCAGCGACCCTCTGGAGGAGGACGACCTCTGGCGGCTGGTGGGGAACGGGGAATACACCATGGTTGAACTGCTGGCTCTTGTCCGCATGGAGATCTATGCCCGCCGGGGCTACACCTTCCCCGATCCGGCGGACGGGGCGTATCGGGATCACTTCGCCGCCTGCAGCTGGTATTCAGCCACCGAGGACGCGCCGGAGCGGTTCATGTCGCCCACGGAGTATCGAAATCTGGAGCTGCTGCGGAGCCTGGAAGCCCTGCTGGATTCCTAAGGCGCGCTGCGGCGCCTGGGCCGCAAAACGGCGCGGCTGCAACAAAGACAATACTGCCATGAAAGGTATGGAACGAGTATGAAAACCATCCGAACGATCCTCGCTACGCTATCCGTGGAGCTGCTGACTTTCGCCTTGGTGGCCTGGTTCAGCGTTCGTCGAGACGCCGCCTTCCTGCAGCGCACCATCTATCAGGGCTTTGACCAAACCTTTGTGGTGGCCCTGGTCATGGGCAGCGCGTTTCTGCTCATTGCGGTCATCCTGACCGTGGCCATCGTCAGCATCGACGACGATGATGCCGATGAGGAGGAAGAGGAGGAAGAGCTTCCGCGGCCCAAACCCCGGCCTCGGTCGAAGCCGGCGGCCCAGCGGCAGCCTGAGGAGGAACGGTATATCCGAAGCGAGAAAAAGCCCTCCGCGCAGAAGGGGGAGCCGCCCTATCGCCGGGTGAGCCGGGAGAGGACCATGGAGCCCGGCCGCTCCTCGAAGCGGGAGGAGGATGGGGGCTTTGCACGGCCCAAGGAGCGCCCCGTTCACAGGAAGGAGCGGGCGGCGGAGCATCCGGAAGAGGTGGCGTTCCGTCGGCATGAGGCCGCGGTGAAGCAGCCGCGGAAGGTCCCCAGGCCGCTGCCGGCAGAGGATGAGTTTGTGGAGGTCCCGGAGCCGGAGGAAGCGGCGCCGACGCCCGTGGAAGCAGTGGAGCCCGCGGAAGCATCGGAGCCCATGGAAGCGACGCCGACGCCCATGGAAGCGGCGGAGCCCGCGGAAGCATCGGAGCCTGCGGAAACGGCGGAGCCCGAAAAAGAGGCGGCAGCGCCTGAGGAAGAGGCGGCAGCGCCCGAGGAAGAGGCGGCAGCGCCCGAGGAAGAGGCGTCCGCGCCCGAGGAAGAGGCGTCCGCGCCCGAAGAAGAGGCGGAGCCGGAAAGAGAGGCAGAGGAGCCCGAGGAAGAGACGGCGGAGCCGGAACCCACCGCAGAAGGGACCGGGGAAGAGGCCCCGGAGGAAGCGTCCGGAGACGATGAGAAGACGCCGGACGCAGCGCCCCTGCCTGACGCGGCGGAGGAGCCGCCAACGCCGGAGCCGACCGTCAGGCTGCCCGTAGGGGAAGGGACCGTTCGCTGCGTTTTCTGCGGCAACACCATCGGTCGTAATTGTCTGTTCTGTCCCTATTGCGGGAAGAAACGGTAAGAGGTGCCGCTCATGGATGCAAGAGGGAAACGAGCCCTGTTCATGGTGCTGACCGGCTTGCTGTGCCTGGCCGTGCTGGCAGCGGGGGTGGTGCTGAGTATCGGGTACTACAGCCGCGGCATGAATCTTAGGGACGTAGATATGAAGAAATATGCCAAGGTGGAGATGGAGGACGAGGTGTACACCCTGTCTGTGGACGCAGACGCCATCGTCCGGGATTTTCATCTGCCGAATCCGAAGAACACCACGCTGGATCTGAGCCGATATCCGGACGTGGAGGCCCTTTATTCCCTGGTGTTCATGGTGACGCCTCGGGAGCAGGGGGGCTGGGATATCCACACCGGGAGCGAACGAGCCACCGCCAGCCTTGATTTGAGAAAGGGCGGGCTGAAGCTGGTGAACACAGAGTGGACATGGACCGAGGCGGACATGAAGAACGCCTATCGGGCCGGCCTCGAATACCCGCGGAAGCTCAGCATGAAGAAGTATGTGCTGTGCGGCAAGAACAGCATGGGCGGGTATGTGCTGACGGTGGATCACGAGCGGATGCTCCGGGCCGCCGGCTGGGATCTGCCTGCCGACGAAACCGTCCGCAAAGCCCACACGGGGTACAAGGCCATACTGAGCCTGGGGTACTTCGTGCAGCCCCTGGAGCAGGGGTTCCTGGTGCAGACCAGCAGCACCTTGGAGAATGTGAACGCCATACTCCTTGAAAACGGAGTGCGGCTTACGGACACCACCTGGGTCTACACCCTGGAGGAAGTGGAGGCGCTGTACGCCGAGCAGCATCCCGCCGCGCCGTGACGGGCGGCGTTCCCGGCCCGTAAAGGACCGGACGGATCGGATCAATAGAAAAATTTCGTCTCGCCGCAACCCCGGGACCTGTTGCGGAGTGTTGTAGATGAAGAAGGGAGCATGGGGTGGAAAAAAGGATCGGACCCACCGGATCAGCCCCGGTACCGCTGGAGCTGGGCGCTCTGTATGAGGCCTACGCCGATATGATCTATCGGCTGGCCTTGGTGCGCACCCGCAACCGGGCGGACGCGGAGGACGTGCTGCAGGACGTGTTCTTTCGATGCCTGCGCCGCCAACCGGCCTTTCGGGACGAGGAGCACCAGAAAGCCTGGCTCATCACGGCCGCCATCAATTCCAGCAAAAGTCTTCTGCTGCGGGCCGACCGTCGTCATGGGGCCGGGGCGGAGTCGCTGGAATTCCTGTCCACGGAGGACGATACGGACAACACCGTGTATAACGCCGTGATGCAGCTGCCGGAGAAGTATCGCACCGCCGTGCACCTGTTCTATTACGAGGGATATTCCGTGGAGGAGATCGGGAAGATGACAGACACCAAGCCCGCCACCGTGAAATCCCACCTGTATCGGGCCAGGGAGGCCCTGCGCAGGGTGCTGAAGGAGGATGAACCGGATGTTTGAACAAGAATACAAGCGAGCCAACGACCGGATCCATCCCCGGAAGGATCTCTTGAAGGAGCTGGAAAAACAGTGGGCCGCCGAAGCGGAGCAGCCCCCGGAGGAGGAGCCGGACAAGGTGGTCCGCTTCCCCGGCTGGATCCGATACGCCGGCATGGCCGCGGGGATCCTGCTGTGCGTGGGCGTGGGCATGGGCTCCGTGATGCTGCTGACGCGGGATCGGGGCGACACGATGCGGAGCGCCAAAGCCGAGGCGCCCATGGCGATGGACGCCGCGATGGAGGGGGAAGCGGTGCTCTACGCCGCCGCCCCGCAGGCGGAGGAGAAAACGAATACGACCGCTTTCGGGATGTTGATGGAGGCTGCGGCCCAAGAGCCGCCCCAGGGCATGCACCCCGCTGCGGACGAGGGGGAGGTGCTCGCCGCCCTGCAAGGGGGAGCTGCGGATGGCGACAGGGGAAACCGGGCTGAGCCGAAGGGCGAGGCGGCCATCGAAGATGCCGCAGCGGCCACGGAACCGCCGTTGTCGACCGCGGCCCCCACGCCGGCTGCCAAGGCCGCCGCGGCGACCGTCCAGGAGGCATACGGGGCAGGCGCGCTGATGCAGCGGGACGATCTTGTGGCCGTGTATATGCCCACCGCGGAGCGGGTCCAGGTTTATCAACATGAGGCGAAAAAGATGACCGCCGTGTTCGCCCTGACCCTGCGGGAGCGGGATGCCCGGGTGAAACAGGTGTTCTGGATGGGCAACGAGTTTTTGGCCGTCCGGGAGCGAGAGGGCGACACAGAGCTGCTGCACTTCGACGTGGCCGATTGGTCCGCCCCCAAGCATCTTAGGGACCTGACCCAAAGCGGCGCCTTCCTGGGCGCGGGAGAAGTGAACGGACAGCTGGCGGTCCTGTCCCTGTATCGTGCCGAAGAAGAGGAGCCATTGCCTCGGGTGGACGGGACGCAGATGGACTTTGCCCATGTGCTCCTGGACAGCGAGCGGCCCGGAGACGTTTACACCGTGCTCACGATCTATGATCCGGGGCAGGATGCCTTCGTGGCTCAGACGGCCCTGCTGGAGGCGTGCTGCGGCGCGGCGTTCGCCGAGGACGGGCTGCTGCTGTGGACCGCCGGAGAGGAACCGGCCCTCTATCGCTTTGCCTGGGGCGCGGAGGGGCTGCATCTGGCGGCGGAAGCAACGGCACAAGGGAGCGTCCTGTCGGCCGGGATCACGAGCGTAGGCTTTGAGCTGTTGACCCAGGCGGGGGCGTCCACCACGGTGACGATCTATGACGAGACCTTAGGGGAGATGGCCGCCTCCACCCATGAGGCGGGCGCCGTGCGCCGGGCCGAGATCTATGAGGACGGCGTCGTCTATCTCACATCCGACGCCCTGTGTCAGGAGCGGGCGTCGGGAGACGGAGCTTCTTTCACGTTCCGGTCCCTGCCCCTGGCGGGCGACGCGTTCAGACGGCTGTCGAAGGATCGGCTGCTGGTCATTTCGGCGTCGGGAGAGCTGCGCCTGGTGGCGCTGGACCGGGAGGAATTGGAGGTCCTGGGCACCATCGAGGTGAAGGACGATCTTGCCCTGCTGGCGGAGGATCCTTCCCGGCTGGACTATGAGCCGGACACGGGCCGCCTGGCGTTTCCGGCGGGGCAGAAAGTCTATCAATTCCGCGTGGCGGAGGCGGAGGATTTTCCGGCCCATGGCGTGTCGCTGAATTTCGCCGATCACAGGGAGGCAGAGCGGCGGGAGCTCAGATGCCTGCTGATGAGCGAGGAGACGCTGATCTTCACGAAGGACGGCGTCGTCCTGTGCAACGCGAATCTGGTGCGCCAGCGCACCGTGAAGTATTAACGGAAAGAAAAGCCGACCGGTCCGGTCGGTTTTTCTTTGCAATTCTGTCGATCCGTGCTACAATACAGGAAACGGTTACAAGGGGGAAAGAGCATGATCATCGTAGGCGTATGCGGCGCGTCCGGCAGCGGGAAAAGCACGTTGGCCCGGCGTATCAAGGAGGCTCTGTCCTGCAGCTGTGAGATCATCGGCCAGGACTGCTACTACAAGAGCTTCCCGGAGATACCCTTCGAGGAGCGGGTGCACCTCAATTACGACGAGCCCACCATCTTCAATTACGACGAGATGATCCAGGACCTCAACACCCTGTCCGCCGGGAAGCCCATCACCAAGAAGGGGTACAACTACGCCCGGCATCTGAGGGAGGACTCCGAGGAGCTGATCTATCCCCCGGAGGTGCTGATTTTGGAGGGCATCCACATCTTCTACGACAAGCGGCTCTGCGACATGATGGCCCTGAAGGTGTATATGCACGTGGACATCGACGTGTGCCTCCTGCGCCGCATCTTCCGGGACATCAAGAGCCGGGGGAGGACCATCGAGAACATCTCGGAGCAGTATCTGGCCACGGTGAAGCCCATGTTCGAGAAGTATATCAAGGACTATATCAACGACGCGGACTTCGCCATTATGCGCGGCGGCAAGAACCGCATGGCCATCGACGCCATCAGCGCCTATCTCACCACCAAGGTCCTGGCCGAGCGCTTCGAGAAGGAGAAAGCGGCGAAGGCGGAATAAGGCCATCGGCCCAGATTCGCCTCCCTTTTATGATCCATGGCAAGGGATCTTCCTGCAGGGGCCGATGGGTATGGACGGCCCGGGAGAACGTATGCAGAAAAACGCGCCCATCATTTCCTTTCACAATTTCAGCTTTCAGTATTTCAGCCAGAAGGAGCCGACTCTGCTGGATATCGACTTTGAGATCTACCCCGGGGAAAAGATCCTGATCGTGGGTCCCTCCGGGTCCGGCAAGAGCACCCTGGCCCACTGCATCAACGGCCTCATCCCCTATGCCTACAAGGGGACCATCACGGGCACGCTGACGGTGGACGGCAAGACCCCCGAGGAAAGCAGCCTGTTCGAGCGCTCCCGAAAGGTGGGCACGGTCCTGCAGGATTCCGACAGCCAGTTCGTGGGCCTGACCGTAGGGGAGGACATCGCCTTCTCCCTGGAAAACGATAGGGTGGCCCAGCCCCAGATGAAGGAGACCGTCCAGCGGGTGGCCAACATGGTGGATATGGGGACGCTGCTCTCCTCCTCGCCCTTCGAGCTGTCCGGCGGTCAGAAGCAGCGAACGGCCCTGGCCGGCGTCATGGTGGACGACGTGGACGTGCTCCTCTTCGACGAGCCCCTGGCCAATTTGGACCCCCTGACCGGCAAGACCGCCATTGATCTCATCGACCGGATCCATCGGGACTATCAAAAGACCATCGTCATCATCGAGCACCGCATGGAGGACGTGCTGTACCGACATGTGGACAGGGTGCTGGTGATCAGCGACGGCCGCATCGTGTCCGACAGCGCCCCGGACCGGCTGGTCTGCTCCGATATTCTGCGCCGCTTGGGCAACCGGGAGCCCCTGTACGTGACGGCCCTCAAATATGCTGGTGTGGCGCTGACGCCGGACCTGCGGCCCGGGTATCTGGACACCCTGGACATCGACCGGGTCAAGGAGCCCCTGCTTCGCTGGTACGCCGCCCAGCCGCCCCACCCCGAGCGGCCCCGGGGCGAGGTGATCCTGTCCGTGCGGGATCTGTGCTTCCAGTACACGAAGAAACGGAAGATACTGCAGGACATCTCCTTCGACATCCGGCGGGGGGAGATGGTCTCCATCGTGGGCACCAACGGGGCGGGGAAGAGCACCCTGGCCAAGGTCATCTGCGGTTTCGTCCATGAGGACGCCGGGGAGATCCTCTATGAGGGGCAGTCCATCCGGGACTGGACCATCAAGGAGCGGTCGCTGAAGATCGGCTACGTCATGCAGAATCCCAACCAGATGATCTCCAAGCCCATGATCTTCGACGAGGTGGCCTTGGGGCTGCGCATCCGCGGCGCGGCCGAGGGGGAGATCCGGGAAAGGGTGGAGCAGGCGCTGAAGATCTGCGGCCTCTATCCCATGCGCAACTGGCCTGTGGCGGCCCTGTCCTTCGGGCAGAAGAAGCGGGTGACCATCGCCTCCATGCTGGTCATGGATCCCCGGATCCTCATTCTGGACGAGCCCACCGCCGGGCAGGACTATCGCCACTACACCGACATCATGGAGTTCTTGCGGGGCCTCAATCAGCAGGGCATCACCATTTTGATGATCACCCACGACATGCACCTGATGCTGGAATACACGCCTCACGCCATCGTCATCGCCGGCGGGCGGAAGATCGGCGACGACAGCGCCGTGGCGATCCTGACGGACGAACACATGGCGGAGCAGGCCAATCTGAAGCTGACCTCCCTGTACGAGCTGGCCCAAAGGGCGGAGCTGCCCGATCCGCAAAACTTCGTCCAGCAGTTCATCGATTACGAGGAGGCCTGCCGCTCATGAAAGCGAAACTGTTCGACTACATCGAAAAGGACAACTTCGTGTTCAACCTGTCGGGGGTGACCAAGCTCCTCTGCTTCCTCATCCTCACGTTCACGGTCATGTATTCCTATGACGTGCGGGTGATCCTGCCCGTCCTGGTCTTTTCCTTCTGGGTGCTCCATGTCTCAGAGATCAAGTTCGCCCAGATCAAGATCATGCTCTACTACGTGCTGGTGTTCATCGCCATCAACTTCGTCCTCACGTTCCTCTTCAGCCCCCAGTACGGCGTGGAGCTCTACGGAACGAAACATGAGCTGGTGACGTTGACGCAACGGTATACCGTCACGGCGGAGCAGCTTCTCTACCAGGGGACCAAGGTGTCCAAATACCTGTCCGTCATCCCTCTGGGCATGATGTTTCTGCTGACCACCAACCCCAGCGAGTTCGCCGCGTCGCTCAGCTCCATCGGCGTCAGCTACAAGGCGGCCTTCGCCGTGTCGCTGACGTTGCGGTATTTCCCCGACATGATCCGGGACTATAACGATATCGCCCTGGCCCAGCAGGCCCGGGGACTGGATCTCTCCCGGAAGGAGCGGCTGGGCACCCGGCTCAAAAACATCATGAACATCTTCGTGCCGCTGATCTTCTCCTCCCTGGATCGGGTGGAGGTCATCAGCAACGCCATGGACCTGAAGGGCTTCGGCAAACACAAGAAGCGCACCTGGTACGCCTTCAAGCCTCTGGTGAAAAACGACGGCCTGGCCATCGCCCTGTGCGTCGCCATCGCCCTGGCGGCCCTGGCCGTGGCGTTCTTTGTAGATCACGGACGGTATTGGAATCCGTTCGTTGCATAGGAGGAAACTATATGGGTATGTTCGACAAGCCGATCCTGGTTTTCCAGACGGATTTTACCTACAAGGAGGGCGCGGTCAGCGCCATGTACGGCGTGGTCAAGACCGTGGATCGGGAGCTGGAGATCTTCGACGGCACCCACGAGATCCCGCAGTACGATACCTGGTCCGCCAGCTATCGGCTGCTGCAGAGCCTTCCCTTCTGGCCCAAGGGCACCATCTACGTGTCAGTGGTGGACCCGGGGGTGGGCACGTCCCGCCGGGCCTGCGTGGCGAAGACGGCCAACGGCTATTACGTGGTCACGCCGGACAACGGCGCCCTGACCCACATCAAGAAGGAATTCGGCATCCTGGAGGTCCGTGAGATCGACGAGAAGGTGAACCGGCTCCAGTCCACCCGGGGGGTGGCCATCTTCCACGGCCGGGACCTGTTCGGATACACCGCTGCCCGGCTCGCTTCCGGCATCATTGATTTTGAAGGCGTGGGCCCCGCCTACCCGGTGGAGGAGATCGTCTGCCATCCCATCCCGGAACCCACGGTGGAGGCGGGCCATGTGCGGGGCATCTTCGAGATCGACGATCCCAACTTCGGGAACCTGTGGACCAACGTCCCCCTGGCCGACTTCAACCGGGCGGGCTTTGCCTACGGGGACATCGTTCACACAAAGATTTTCCATGGAGCGGAGCCGGTCTTCGAAGGGGACGTGCTGTTCCATCAAAGCTTTGGTTTCGCTGAAAAGGGCGCGCCCATGCTATACAACAACGAGCTCATGAAGATCGGCATGGCGGTGACCCAGGGGTCCATGGAACGAGAATACGGCGTCGGCTTCGGAAACGATTGGATCGTCGATTTTTCAAAGACTTGACAAAAACCGCAAATCGTGGTTTTTATATACTATACCGAAATAGGAGGGTTCCAAAATGAAAAAACTGTTTGAGTTCAAAACCAAAACCATCGTCGCCACCGGTATCGGCGCCGCCCTGTTCATGCTGCTGTTCATGTACGTCAAGGTGCCCACCGGCATCCCCGAGACGGACGTTCAGACGGCCTACGGCCTGGGCTCCTTCTTCGCCGCCCTGTTTGGACCCATCGCGGGCTTCCTGATCGCCTTCATCGGCCATGCCATCTCGGACGCCGTGCAGTACGGCTCCCCCTGGTGGAGCTGGGTCGTGGCCTCCGGTATCTCCTGCTTCATCGTGGGCCTGGCCTATCCCCGGCTCAAGGTGGACGAGGGTGTCTTCGGCTGGAAGGACGTTCTGACCTTCAACATCTTCCAGATCCTCGCCAACGTGGTCGCCTGGATCGTGGTGGCCCCGGTGCTGGACATCGTGGTCTATGGGGAGCCCGCCAACCTGGTGTTCACCCAGGGCGCCGTGGCGGCCCTGTGGAACGCCATCTCCATGGGCGTCATCGGCACGCTCCTTCTGTTCCTCTATTCCAAGACCCGCGCCGGCAAGGGCACGCCGGCAAGGGCACGCTGTCCAAGGAGTGAGGAACCCACAGATCGGCAGCTGTCCCGCGGATCTTCCACGGTTTCGCTGGGCCGATCAAATAGTCCCATCATAGTGCATCAGGCCTGCACCCTTTCTCCAAAGGAAAGGGTGCGTGCTTTTATTGCTTCTTCCCTTGCAAGAATTTGACGTCCTCAGGCGTATTTATGGTGAAAGGAGGCGGACATGGAAAGAAGAAACGACAACTACCTATCTGACGGCGACATCGTCCGCGTCGTGGAGACCTATTCGGATATGCTGCTGAGGATCGCCCTGAACCGGGTGAAGACCATCTCGGCGGCGGAGGACATCGTGCAGGGCGTCTTTGAGCGGCTCATGCGCCGGCGGCCCATCTTTGAGAGTTCGGAACACGAGAAGGCCTGGCTCATCCGCACGGCGGTGAACCTGTGCTTGAGCGACCTGCGGGCCGAGACCCGCCACGGCAGCGTGCCCCTGGACGAGAACATCGCCCAGGACTATGGGGAGGACACCTTCGAGGTCCTGGACGCGGTCCAGACCCTGCCCGCGCCGGACCGGTACGCGGTGTATCTCTACTACTACGAGGGCTACGGCGTGAAGGAGATCGGCAAGCTCCTGAAGGAGCCCGACGGCACCGTCAGTTCCCGGCTCTCCCGGGCCCGGAAGAAACTCAGAGCCATCTTGGAAGGAGGCAACCATGGAAGACAGATACAGCAGCGCCTTTGACGAAGTGCGCGCTTCGAAGGGCAGCCCGAGGAACAGGCCCAGCGGTCACAGCGCACCGTGTCCGTACCCCGGCGGCTGAGGAAGCGGACGCTGACGGTCCTCGTCGCGGCGGTCATCCTGCTTATGGCGGGCACGGCATTGGCCATCGGCATCAACGCCATGATCGGCGCCCGGGACCGGGCCCAAACGGCCATCGCCTCCTACCAGGCGGTGCTGGAGGGGAAGGGGCTCCCGGAGGGCTCGGCGGACCTGCCCGGCGGCAGCGTGCCCGCGCCGTCCCCCTACATCACCTACACCAAGTTCCAGGCCGACGAGGACGGCAAATGGCTGCCGGACGAGATCAAGGACATCGACGTCAGCGCCCAGGTAAGCGAGCTCACGGTGCGGCTCACGGCCCTGATCTCCCGCACGGAATTCGAGCAGCTGGCCTGCTACCTGCAGGTGGAGGGGGAAAAGCCCGTGCCCTACGCTCTGACCGAGCTTCGCCTCAGTATCAACGGCGGCGAGCCCCTGAAGACCCGGGCGGAGCTGGAATGGGAGCAGAGTTACAGCGGCTTCCGCGCCACGCCCCTGCCGGTGGCGGACTGGAACACGGACCATAGCGACACCAACTATCTGACCTTCCCCCTGGCGGAGAACCCCCTTCGGGCCGGGAGCACCTTCACCCTCACCGGCAAGCTCAACGGCGAAGCCTTCGAGCTCAGCTATACCTTCACCGAGGCGCGGTATGAGGAGCTGCGGCAGACCCAGCTCCAGGAGGTGGGCGCCATGGCCGCCGTCATCGACGCCATCCCCGACGAGACCATCCCCGTGAACGTGGCCGCCCGGTGGCTGCTGATCGAGGACATGGCCATCACCGATCATTTCCTGTACTATACGACGACCCGGGATCCCAGCGTGACCATTCAAGAGGGGGCTTCGCGGCCCGGCGCCCCCTACGACACCTATGATGACGGCATGTGGACCGTGGTGGACGGCATGATTACGGAATTCGAATTCGTCAGCGTTTCCGACGACGAGAACGGCGTCAGCCACAGCATCTACCGGGCCTACTTCCCCTATGACGACGACAATTTGCCCAAGGAATCCCTGATCTCCCTCATGGGCGTGGTCTTCCGCATGGAGTGGGCCACGAAGAAGGTCGCCGGCCCTAAGGACCAGGCGGAGTACGAGGCATGGCGCAAGGAGAGCATGGAGCTGTCGGCGCCGGATTACGGCACGGACTACATCGCCAAATTCTCCGCCAAGGCGGACACCTTCACCGTCACCCAGGCCGTGTACCTCAACAGCTTTATGGGCTATTTCGCCCTGGTGGTGGAGACGGACCAGGCCGTGGAGAAGCCCCTCTACGGCATGGACCGGCAGCCCGTGGTCACGGTGAACGGGGTGAAGCTCAACAACCACACCAACTACATCCAGACCCCCAACGACTTCATGGGCGGCTCCGACAAAGGCGGCAAGCGGGTGGGCTTCTGGCTGGACGCCCCGGCCTATAGGCTCCTCCCGGACACCTTCGACGTGACCGTTTCTTGGAACGGCAGCTCCGTCACCTTCACCCTCCATAAGTCGGACTTTACGCCCGGCGACGCCCAGCACGGGGAGTACCATACGCTGTTCGGGTTCTGAGGAAACATGGCATTTGCCGCCTTTTCTCTTTAGACAAAGAGAAAAGGCGGCGGGAAAAGAGAAACTAAAGAAGGGTAAGAGGTTTTAACATGAACCATCTTACCCTTCTTTGCTTCTCTTTTTTCGGTTCCTTTTTTCTCTTCTCATGAAGAGAAAAAAGGAACAACAAATCATTTCGCGTATAGCATCCCGATGAGCCGATTGGCCGCGCCGCTGGGCAAAATGCGGATGAGGACGTTTACCAGGTTGTAGGCAAAGCCCGGGATGTAGAGGGGCTTCACGCGGCGTTTCAGGGCCACGCGGGCGATCAGGTCCCCCACCTTTTGGGCCGGGACGCCGTGCTGCTCGTCGTGCTCCATGCGCGCCACGGACCGCTCGATCCGGCCGCCGTAGAGGCCCTCCGGGTCGCCGATCTTCTCCCGGGCGGCGGTGAAGCCGGTCTTGGTGTCCCCGGGGAGCACGGCCGTGAGGGTGATGTTGAAGGGCGAAAGCTCGTTGGCCATGGCCATGGTGTAGGATTGGACGGCGGCCTTGGAGGCGGAGTACCAGGTCTGGAAGGGGATGGGCACGAACCCGGCTGCGGAGCCCGTGTTCACGATCCGCCCGCCGCCCTGGGCGCGCATGGCGGGGATCACGGCGTTCACCATATTGGCCGTGCCGAAGAGGTTCACGTCCAGCTGCTGTTTCGCGGCCTCGAGAGGCGTCAGCTCCCCGGCCCCGGAGATGCCGAAGCCCGCGCAGTTCACCAGGATATCGACGCGGCCTTCCCTGCCGAGGACCGTCTCCACAGCGGCCCGGGCGCTGCTTTCCTCCGACACGTCGCAGGCCAGATGGCGTTCGCCGTGTCCGCGGCGGCTCAGGGCGTAGACGGTGCAGCCCCGCGCCTCCAGGGCCGCCACCGCGGCCAGGCCGATGCCGCTGGTGCCCCCGGTAACGATGGCGACTTTATTCATGGTGGGCCTCCAAAACCCGCTGCAGCACGTCCGCGGCTTCGTCCAGGAGAGCCTCCGTATGGGTGGCCATCAGGCTGGTCCGGAGCATGCATCCGTCGGCGGGGGCGGCGGGCGGCAGGACCGTGTTCACGTAGACGCCGTTCTCATAGAGCGCCTTGGCCACGTGCATGGTCCGCTCCGCCTGATAGGTGAAGATGGGCACGATAGGGGTTTTGCTTTCCCGGATAGCGATGCCCCGGTCCTTCAGGGCGCCGCGGAAGTGTTCGCTGAGATCGGAGAGCCGCTGGGGGAGTTCCGGGTGCTTTTCCAGATATCGAAGGGCCGCCAGCGCCGTGGCGCAGCTCGCGGGCGGGATGGAAGCGGAGAAGATGAAGGGGCGGGAGCTGTGACGCACGTAATCCGCTATTCGATCGTCCGCGGCCATGTAGCCGCCGAGACTGGCCAGAGACTTGGAGAAAGTGCCCATATACACGTCTACTTCCTTCTCCAGGCCGAAGTGGCTGGCGGTGCCCCGACCGCCCTCGCCGATGGTGCCTAAACCGTGGGCGTCGTCCACCATGACCCGAGCGCCGTACTGCCGGGCGAGGCGAACGATGTTGGGGAGGTCCGCGATGTCCCCGCCCATGGAGAACACGCCATCGGTGATGATGAGCGCGCCGGACGTCTCCGGCACCTGCCTGAGGCAGCGTTCCAGGTCCTCCATGTCGTTATGCCGATAGCGGAGCATTTTCCCGAAGCTCAGCCGGGTGCCGTCGTAAATGCTGGCATGGTTTTCCCGATCCAGGATCATATAGTCGCTGCGGCCCACCAGGGCGCTGATGATGCCCAGGTTGGACTGGAAGCCCGTGGAGAAGGTTATGGCGGCCTCCTTGTTCAAAAAGCGGGCCAGCTCGCGCTCCAGCTCAAGGTGCATGGTCAGGGTGCCGTTGAGGAATCGGGAGCCGGAGCAGCCCGTGCCGAACTCTTCCAGGGCGCGGACGCCCGCCTCCACCACTTCCGGACAGCTGGTGAGCCCCAGATAGTTGTTGGACCCCAGCATGATCCGGCGCTTGCCCTCCATGACGACCTCGGGCCCCTGCCGGGTCTCCAGGGCGCGGAAGTAGGGGTAGATGCCCTTCTCTCTATATTCGTCCGCCAGGGACGGAGCGTAGCATTTTGCAAACAGATCCATTGAGATACCCCCAAGATGATTCAAAAATTTGAATTATAAACAGTATACACAGGAAGGGCGCGTCTGTCAAACACAACTTGCGTTCCCCCAAAAGATTCTGTCGAAATATACGGCTTTTATTGCCCCAAACCATTGACAAACGGGAGCGCAGATGGTATAAACAGTATGATTTCGTTTAGTGATTGTAAACTTGAAGTTTAGAAAGGCTAACGCATGGAGATCGGGAGCAAAATCAAACGCCTGCGGGTCCGGCTGGGCCTCACCCAGGAGGAGCTGGCGGCGCGCACGGAGCTCACCAAGGGCTTCATCTCCCAGCTGGAGCGGGACATCACGTCCCCCTCCATCGCCACGCTGATGGACATCCTGGAGGCGTTGGGCACCAACGTCAGCGAGTTCTTCAGCGAACGGGAGGACGATGCTATGGCCGTCTACACCGCCGAGGATATGTTCATCAAGGAGGACGAGGCGGCGGGGGTGAGCGTCCGCTGGCTGGTGACCAACGCCCAACGCAACGCTCTGGAGCCCATTCTGGTGACGCTGGCGCCCGGGGCTTCCACGGAGGCGGACGATCCTCACGAGGGGGAGGAGTTCGGCTACGTGCTCTCCGGCACCATCAGCCTCATCTGCGGGGAGCAGAGGCACAAGGTCCGGCGGGGGGACGCCTTTTATTTCCGCCCCACCGGGGTACACTATTTGACCAACACGGGAAAATCGGAGGGGAAGGTGCTGTGGGTCAGCACGCCCCCTTCCTTCTAAGAAACAGCGGGAGGAGAGAATCATGGGCAAAAGATTGATCGAGCTGAGGGACGTTTCCAAGGAGTATGACGGCGACCTCGCCCTGGACCACGTGAACCTGTATATCAACGACGGGGAGTTTTTGACGCTGCTGGGTCCTTCCGGCTGCGGCAAGACCACCATGCTGCGGCTCATCGCCGGGTTCATCATGCCCACCACGGGCCAGATTCTGATGAACGGCACGGACATCGCCAAGGTGCCCCCCTACAAGCGGGAGATCAACACCGTGTTCCAGAAGTACGCCCTGTTCCCGCACCTGAACGTCTTCGACAACATCGCCTTCGGCCTGCGGATCAAGAAGACCCCCAAGGAGGAGATCGAAAAGAAGGTGGAGGCCATGCTGAAGCTGGTGAACCTGGAAGGGTACGGCAAGCGCTGGATCGACCAGCTTTCCGGCGGCCAGCAGCAGCGGGTAGCCATCGCCCGTGCCTTGGTGAACCAGCCCAAGGTCCTGCTCCTCGACGAGCCTCTGGGCGCCCTCGATCTCAAGCTCCGCAAGGAGATGCAGGTGGAATTGAAGCGCATGCAGCAGCAGCTGGGCATCACCTTCATCTACGTGACCCACGATCAGGAGGAGGCCTTGACCATGTCCGACACCATCGTGGTCATGAAGGACGGCGTCATCCAGCAGATCGGCAAGCCCACCGACATCTACAACGAGCCCAAGAATCCCTTCGTGGCGGACTTCATCGGCGAGAGCAACATCGTCCCCGCCGTCATGCTGGAGGATTACAAGGTCCGCTTCAAGGGCCTCACCTTCAAGTGTGTGGACGCGGGCTTCGGCAAGAACGTGGAGGTGGACGTGGTGATCCGCCCCGAGGACATCGACATTGTGGACCCCGAGAAGGCTCGGGTGGTGGGCGCGGTGGTGTCTGTGGTGTTCATGGGCGTCCACTATGAGATCGACGTGGACTGCGGCGGCTACGAATGGGTGGTCCACTCCACGGACTACGCCGCCGTGGGCGACATCGTGGGCATCTCCATCCCCCCCGACGCCATCCACGTCATGAAGAAGACCCGGGAGAAGAACCTCTTCGACGCCGAGGTCTGGCCCAGCGAGGGCATGGTCTATATCGACAACGTGGGCTTCGCCGCCAACGAGCTGGAGGGCTACGAGAACAAGGAGATCGCCCTGGTGGAGATCGATCCCGCCAAGGTACAGATCGTGAACCCCCAGGACGCCAAGCTCACCGGCACCATCAAGAGCTGCATGTTCCTGGGCACCCACTATCAGATCACCGTCTCCTGCGAGGAGAACGACTGGATCGCCCATTCCGAGGAATTCATGGAGGACGGCGAGGAGGTGGGCATCCTGGTGGACGCCAAGGACCTGATCCTGACGGACAAAAAGGAGTAAGGGCTCATGAAGCGCAAGTTCTTCGCCTATCCCTATATCGTGTGGATGATCCTCTTCATCGTGGCGCCCATGCTGTTCATCTTCTATTATTCGGTGAACGTGGGCGGCCAGTGGACCATCACCAAGGCCTGGGCAACCCTCAGCGACGCCGGCAAGTGGAAGATCCTCTGGACCAGCGTGGACATGGCCTTCAAGACCACGCTGATCTGCCTGCTGCTCGGGTACCCCATCGCCTACATCCTCTCCAACATGAAGAAGACCGTGGCGGGCTTTCTGTCGGTCCTGTTCTTCGTGCCCATGTGGATGAACTTCGTGCTGAGGACCTACGCCTGGCAGGCCATCCTGGAATACTTCCTGCCCAACCTGCTGGGCATGAAGGACGGGACCCTCACCGGCACGGAGGCCGCGGTGCTCATGGTGCTGGTGTACAACTTCCTGCCGTTCATGATCATGCCCCTTTACAACACCCTGGCGAAGCTGGATAAATCCCTGCTGGAGGCCGCAAGGGACCTGGGGGCCAACAGCTTCCTCACCTTCGTGCGGGTGGTGCTGCCCCTGTCCGTGCCCGGCATCGTGTCCGGCATCACCATGGTGTTCATCCCCGCCATCACGGCCTTCACCGTGCCCGCCCTCATCGGCAACGGAAAGTACTATCTGTACGGCAACGAGATCGAGCTGGCCTTCAAGACCCTGTCCGGCCAGGGGGACTACGCCGTGGGCTCCACCCTGTCCATCATCCTGCTCATCTGCGTGGTGGTGTCCACGATCATCATGAACTACTTCGACAAGGATCAGAAACAGGGAGGGCAGATGTGGTGAAAAAGATATCTCGTTCCTTCAAATACGTTTACCTGGCGTTGATGATCCTCTTCCTCTACATCCCCATCCTGTACCTGATCGTCTTCTCCTTCAACAACTTCTCCACCGGTTCGGGGAAGCGGATCAGCTACGCCAATCTGGGCCTGTGGAAGGGGTTCACCCTCCACAACTACACCACCCTGTTCTCGGGCGAAGCGGGGCAGGCCCTGCTCCTCACGCTGGAGGTGGCGGGCATCACCAGCATTTTGGCCACCCTCATCGGCACGGCGGCGGCCATCGGCATCTACAGCATGAAGAAGCGGTCTCGGAACCTGATTTTGAATGCGTCTCAGCTGCCCATGGTGAACCCGGACCTGGTCACGGGCATCACGTTCATGATGCTCTTCGCCTTCGTGAACACCCTGCTGGTGAGCCTCAGCCTGAAGCAGATAGGGGATATAGCGAAACTTTTGATCGCCCACATCTCCTTCAGCATCCCCTATGTGATCTTCTCGGTGATGCCAAGGCTCCGGCAAAGCTCCGATCTTCTGTATGAGGCGGCGATGGATTTGGGATGTTCCCCCATGCAGGCCCTCTTCAAGGCGGTGATCCCGGACATCATGCCGGGCATCACGTCGGGCTTTGTCATGGCGCTGACCATGAGCCTGGACGACTTCGTGGTGAGCTACTTCGTCAGCGACCTCAGGAGCGTTTTGTCCGTCTACATCTACTCCGCAGCCCGCGGCGCCAAGGGCGTGAACCCGGCGCTGGCTACGGTGATCTTCATCCCGCTGGTGACGCTGCTGCTCGTTGTCAATCTTCGGCGCATCGCCAAGGAGCGGGAGTACGAGATCCAGAATAAGAAAGTGAAATTGAAGGATAAGGGAGGAAAATGAAATGAAGAAATGGCTTGCGATTCTGCTGTGCGCTCTGTTGGTGCTCTCCGGTGTGGCCTGCAGGAAGAAGGACGCCCAGGAGGAAGAGGCGGCGGATTACAGCTTTGCCGACGGCGATCAGTATGACCATATCGGCGGGGAGCTGAACGTGCTGAACTGGGGCGAATATATCGACCCCGAGCTCATCCGCATCTTTGAAGAGGAGACCGGCGTCAAGGTGAACTATACCGAGATGACCAGCAACGAGGAGATGCTCATCAAGCTCCGCTCTGCGGACAACCCCTACGATATGTGCTTCCCCTCCCTTCGATCCCGGCAACAAGTACTCCCTGCCCTACATGTGGGGCACCGTGGGCATCCTCTACAACACCAAGATGGTGGATGAGGAAGTGGACAGCTGGGACATCCTCTGGAACGAAAAGTACGCGGGGAAGATCTGGCAGTATGACTCCGTCCGCGACGCCCTGGCCGTGTCCTTGCTGCGCCTCGGCTACGACATGAACAGCACCAACCCCAATGAAGTGAACCAGGCCAAGGAGGAGCTCATCAAGCAGATCCCCCTGCTGAAGGGCCTCGGCACCGATAACATCCGCTCTTCCATGATCAACAACAAGGCGGCCCTGGCCGTGATCTATGCAGGCGACGCCATCCTCTGCATGGAGGAGAATCCGGACCTGGCCTACGTGATCCCCCAGGAGGGCAGCAACGTCTGGTTCGACAACGTGGTCATTCCCAAGACCGCCAAGAACGTGGAGGCGGCCCTCGCCTTCATCAACTTCCTGAACGACGCCAATCTGGCCGCCCGGAACACGGAGTTCATCTACTACTCCACCCCCAACCAGGGCGCCATGGAGCGGATCGACGAGGAACTGGTGCAGAACAAGACGTTCAATCCCACGGACGAGACCCTGTCCCGCTGCGGCGTGTATCACGATCTGGGCGCCACCATCGAGCTCTACAACAGCGCTTGGGAAGAGTTCAAGACCGCCATGGGCAAGTGAGCCATGACCGACGAAAGGATCCTCCGGCTCAACGAGCTGGCCAAGAAGTATAAGAGCGGCGTTCCCCTGACCGAAGCGGAGCTACAGGAGCGGGACGCCCTTCGAAAGGAATATGTGGCCGCCTTTCGGGAGAGCCTGCGCGCCCAGCTGGACAACACCTATATCGAGACCCCCGACGGCCGACGCACGAAGCTAAAGCCGAAGAGGAAGTAATGTATCTTTTGCCGCTTTTTCTTTTCGGGTGAAAAGAAAAAGCGGCGCAAAAAGAAAAGCCAAAAAGAGAAAAGAGAAGGTGCACATTGCATCTTCTCTTTCTTACAGTTATTTGGTTGCACCTTTTTTATAAAAAAGGTGCGAGATTTTATTCTATTCCTTAAAAAAATCCAAAATCACTTTGATTGCCTCGTCCATGGCCCTGGGGTCTTGGAAGCGGTGGTCGGCGTTGTCGATGGGCACGAACGCCATGAGCTGATCGTCGGCAAATTGCCGGACCATATCCAGGGGCACGATCTCATCCCGGGTGCCGTGGAGGATCAGCACGTCGTCCATGTAGGGCGTGAGATCCTCATGAAGCAGGTCCACGGCCTTGATCTCATCCAGATAGGGCTTGTCCAAATCGATTTTGCGGTCAAAGCCCACGGCTGCGTCCTTGCCCTTCTCGATCCGCGCCAGCTCCGCCGGGGACATGATGCGCTCCGTCTGAATGCCGTACAGGTTCACGGCAGGGCTCCGGAGGGCCACCTTTTGGAAGGGATTTCCGTGATCCAGCAGGTACTTGAGGAACAGGAAGCCCCCGAAGCTGGTGGCGTAGGCATAGAGCTTTGGATCGCCGTACCGCGCCCGAACGTCTTCGATCACAGCGGTGAGATATCCGTCGCAGTCCTCCAATCGCAGCTTCTTCCTGACGTCGTCCCCGTGGCAGGGCCAGTTGAAGGTCACCGTGCACAGCTTCAGCTTGTCCAGGGCCCGCTGAGCGAACCGCTCCGCCGCCCTGTTGTCCTTGTGCCCGCCGAAGCCGTGGCCGAAGAGGACCACCCCGGGGACGGCCTTCTTGTCCTCATAATAGAGCTTGCAGCTCACGTTGTACCCGTTGCGGGAGATATGGTATTCCTGGCTTTTCATGATCCTATAAAAAGCCTCCCCCTGTCCCGGAAGGGAGGGGGGGAGGCGCCGCGTCAGTGACGCATGGCAAAACGTCAGCGGGTCACGCCTTTTGTCCGTCGTTCCTGACGGCTTCCAGGGCGGCGCGCCGGGCGGCCCGACGCATCTCGGCCTCGGCCTGAGCCTTCTGCTTCTCCTCCTCCACCTGGGCGCGGATCTTCGCTTCGATCTCGTCGCAGAGCTCGGGGTTGTCCTTGAGGAACTGGCGGGCGTTGTCCCGGCCCTGGGCGATGCGCATCTCGCCGTAGTTGAACCAGGCGCCGGACTTGGTCATGATCTTCCGGGCCACGGCCTGGTCGATGATGCTGCCCTCCCGGGAGATGCCCTCGCC
>CADCMN010000018.1 GCA_902802575.1 uncultured Eubacteriales bacterium
CTCATATACGGTCATATGGGGGTACAGGGCGTAGTTCTGGAAGACCATGGCGATGTCCCGATCCTTGGGCGGGATGTCGTTCACCAGCTTGCCGTCGATCAAAAGCTCGCCGTCGGTGATCTCCTCAAGACCGGCGACCATCCGCAGGGTCGTGGACTTGCCGCAGCCGGAGGGGCCGACCAGCACGATGAACTCCTTGTCGGCGATGTCCAGGCTGAACTGCTGGACGGCCACCACGCCCTCGTCGGTGATCTGCAGGTTGATCTTCTTTTGGGGCTGATCGTCCGCCTTCTTCTTGGCCTTCTTCTGTTCGCCGCTGATGTAGGGATAGACCTTCTTGATGTTCTTGAGTTGTACAGTTGCCATCATTCTTGCTCATGACGGTTCGGCCTTCGCGTCCCCGTCTCGCCCATGGGAAGCTTTCACCCGTGGGCTTTACGGCAGGTCTCCACACTGCCGCACCGCTGAACAAAGCGGGATTCTCCTTTCTTTTATCCCGCCCGCGGGCATGAAGTGGAGTGCGTCGCGGGCCGGGGTAAGTCGTAGTCAGATGGTCACAGTGACCCGGGACACGGGTCCTTGGCTAAGCGGCGCCAGATCCCCGGCCACGGCCTTGCCGTCCACGACCAGGCCCTTGGTTTCGCCCCTTTGGACGGTGATCTCGTAGCGCACGCCCCGGAAGACCCGGCAGGCGGTGAACCCGTCCATGGTATCCGGCAGGCAGGGATGGACCCGCAGCCCGTCGTAGTCGGGCCGGATGCCCAAGATGCCCTGGCTGACCGCCACGAAGGACCAGGCGGCGGTGCCGGTGAGCCAGGAGTTCTTGGCCTCGCCATAGTTCCGGGCGTCCCGCCCGGCGATGGTCTGGCTGTAGCAGTAGGGCTCGGTCCGATGGATCTCACTCTTGTCTTCGATATAGGCGGGGGCGTTGCGGGTGTACAGGTCGAAGGCGCTGTTGCCGTCGCCCAAGGCGCAGTAGGCCAGGGTGACCCAGGGGTTGTTGTGGCAGAACACGGACCCGTTCTCCTTGTAGCCCGGGGGATAGGAGGAGACTTCACCGAGATAATCCCGATACGTGGTGTAGCAGGGGTGCAGGATCTCCAGGCCGAAGTCGTTGCCCAGATACTTCTCGGCGGAGGCCAGAGCCTTCTGCCCATATTCCTTGCCGCCGATGCCCGCCAGGACGCAGAAGCCCTGGGGCTCGATGAAGATCTGGCCCTCGTCGTTGAGAGAGCTGCCCACGGGCCGTTCGAAGGCGTCGTAGGCCCGGCGGAACCATTCCCCGTCCCAGCCGGCGGTCTTGGCCGCGGTCTCGATCTCGTCCACGGCGGACAGGACCGTTTTCGCTTCATCAGCAAGGCCCAACCGCCCGATGAGCTCCGCGTACTCTTTGCCGTACTTCACGAACATGCCCGCGATGAACACGCTCTCCGCCTTGCCGCTCTCGAAGTTGGAGCAGGTCTGGAAGCTCTCGCCGGGGGTGTGGCTGAAGCAGTTCAGGTTGAGGCAGTCATTCCAGTCGGCCCGGCCGATGAGGGGCAGACCGTGGGGGCCCCGATGGGTGGCCGTGTAGTTGACGCTGCGGCGAAGGTGCTCCAAGAGGGGCTGTTCGCTGCCCTTCTCGTTGTTGAAAGGGGTGGGCTCGTCCAGGATGGTGAAGTCGCCGGTCTCCCGGATGTAGGCGCAGGTGCACGCGATGAGCCACAGGGGATCGTCGTTGAAGCCGGAGCCCACGTCCGCGTTGCCCCGCTTATCCAGGGGCTGATACTGATGATAGGTGCTGCCGTCAGGGAACTGGATGGAAGCGATGTCCAATATCCGCTCCCGGGCCCGCTCCGGAATCAGATGCACGAAGCCCAGGAGGTCCTGGCAGCTGTCGCGGAAGCCCATGCCCCGGCCGGTGCCGCTTTCATAATAGGAAGCGCTGCGGCTCATGTTGAAGGTGACCATGCACTGGTACTGGTTCCAGACGTTCACCATCCGATCCAGCTTTTCCTCCCCGCTCCTGACGGTGAACCGGCTGAGGAGCTCAGCCCAGTAAGCCTGGAGCCTGGCCAGAGCCTTGTCAAATTGCTCCGCCGTCTCGTAGGCGGACAACAGGGTGTGGGCCCGGCTCTTGTTGATGACGCCGGGGGCGGAGAACTTCTCCTCTTCCGGATTCTCCACGTAGCCCAGGCGAAACAGAAAGCTCTTCTCTTCGCCGGGGGCCAAGGTGACCTCCAGGCGCAGGGCCGCCATGGGCGCCCAGCCGGAGGCTTTACTATTATAGGAAGTTCTTCCTTCCACCGCCTTGGGTTCGCTCCAACCCCGGAATCGGCCCAGGAAGGTGTCCCGGTCCGTGTCGAAACCGGCGATGGGGGCGTTGACGGAATAGAAAGCGTAGTGGTTCCGGCGCTCCCGGTATTCGGTCTTATGGTAGACGGTGCTTCCTTCGATCTCCACCTCGCCGATATTCCAGTTCCGCTGGTAGTTGGTGGAATCGTCCACAGCGTTCCACAGGCACCACTCCACGGCGCCGTAGACCGTGAGGCGCTTGACCTCCCCCCGGGTGTTGCGCAGGGTCAGCTTCTGCAGCTCGCAGGGGCTGCCCATGGGCACCAGGACCGTGAGGGCGGCCTCGACGCCGTCCTTGGCCCCCTCGAAGACGGAATAGCCCAGGCCGTGGCGGCAGCGATAGCTGTCCAGGGGGGTCTTGGCCGGCAGGAAGGCGGGGCTCCAGGTCACGTCCCCGTCGCAGATGTAGAAGCAGCGCCCGCCCTCGTCGTGGGGCACGTTGTTGTAGCGGAAGCGGGTGATGCGCCGAAGCTTGGCGTCCCGGTAGAAGGCGTAGCCGCCGCAGGTGTTGGAGATCAGGGAGAAGAAGCCCTGGTTGCCCAGGTAGTTGATCCAGGGCAGGGGCGTGTCGGGGCGGGTGATGACGTATTCCCGCGCGCTGTCGTCAAAATAGCCGTATCGCATGGCGTACCTCTTTTCCTATCTTAAAACATGCGTTTTCGAAATCGATTAAGTAACTACGTATACTATACCGAAGACGCCTCGGTTTGTGAGCTAAATCGTTTTCAAAGCTCCTTTGAACGAGCGGGAAGGACGGCGCGACATGGTCACGATCACGGATATCGCTCAAAGATGCAACGTGTCCCGCGCCACGGTCAGCAAGGCTCTCAACGGTCACAGCGACATCAACGCGGAAACGGCCGCCCATATCCGCCAGGTGGCCAAGGAGATGGGGTATCTTCCCAACGCCACCGCCCGGGCGCTGAAGCTGGGGCGGTCCCACAACATCGGGGTCCTGTTCGTGGACAAGACCTCCAGCGGGTTGAGCCACGAGTACTTCTCCCGGATATTGGAGAGCGTGAAGCAGGAGGCGGAGCGGAGCGGTTACGATATCACCTTCATTTCCCGGGATATCGGCACCCTCCCCATGGACTACTATGAGCACGCCAAGTATCGCAACTGCGACGGCGTAATCATCGCCTCGGTGGATTTCACGGACCCGGCTGTGATCAAGCTGGTGAACAGCGACATCCCCACGGTCACCTTGGACTACGTGTTCGACAGCCGCAGCGCGGTGCTGTCCGACAACGTGGCGGGTATGGCGGAGCTGGTCCGGTTCGTCTACGGCAAGGGCCATCGGAAGATCGCCTTCATCCATGGAGAACCTACCTCGGTCACCCAGAAGCGGCTGGCCAGCTTTCACAAGACCTGCGCAGAGCTGGGGCTCACGATCCCGGAGGCGTACATTGAGGCGGGCACCTTCCACGACCCGAAGGCCAGCGGCCTCGCCACCCGGCGATTGCTGGCGCTGAAGGATCGGCCCACCTGCATCCTGTATCCCGACGACTTCTCCTTCATCGGAGGGATGAACGAGCTGGAACGGCAGGGCCTGTCCATTCCGAAGGATATGAGCGTGGCCGGATACGACGGCATCCTCCTTTCCCAGGTCCTTCGGCCCCGGCTCACCACCTACCGGCAGGACGCGGAAGCCATGGGTCGGGAAGCGGCCAAACAGTTGGTGGAGATCATCGAACGGCCCAAGGAGTGGATCCCCCGGCAAGTCATGATCCCCGGCAGCCTCCTCACCGGGGACACGATCCGGGATATACGGCAAGGATTTTAAGGTGCGCAAGCATCTCGAAATAAAAAGAGCCGAAAGACTCAAAAATAAAAAAAGGAGAGAACCAAAATGAAAAAGCTCATCGCCATCGTCCTCTGTCTTCTCATGGTAGTCGCTGCCGTGGCCTGCAAGAAGACCGAGACCAAGACCGCCGGCAAGGTGTTCAACATCTATGCCTGGAACGAAGAGTTCAAGGGATTCTTCGAGAAGTACTACACCGTGCCCGAGGGCGTGACCGTCAACTGGATCATCAATCCCAGCGACGGCGGCGTCTATCAGCAGAAGCTGGACGAGGCCCTGCTCAACCAGGCCAATGCCGCTGCTGACGACAAGGTGGATATGTTCCTGGCCGAAGCCGACTACATCGGCAAGTACGTCAACTCCGACGCCACCATGGGCATCGACAAGATCGGCTTCAAGAACGCCGACACCATGTACAAGTACACCATCCAGGCCGCCACGGACGACAACGGCGTGTGCAAGGGCGTTTCCTTCCAGTGCTGCCCCTCCGCGCTGATCTATCGCCGCAGCATCGCCAAGGACGTGCTGGGCACCGACGATCCCGATGAGGTCCAGTCCAAGCTGGATTCCTGGGAGAAGTTCGAAGCCGTGGCCGCCGACGCCAAGGCCAAGGGCTACTACATGACCGCCTCCTTCGCCGAGACCTTCCGCACCTTCTCCAACAACTGCACCATGCCCTGGGTCGACGCCAACAAGACCCTCCAGTTCGATCCCATGATCGAGGCCTGGATCGCTCAGACCGAGAAGTTCATCGACAACGGCTACACCCTGGACTGCGGTATCTGGGACGATGAGAAGAATCAGCAGATGTTCGCCGACGGCAAGACCATGTGCTTCTTCGGACCCGCCTGGTACTTCAACTTCTGCATGGGCAATGCCCAGGATCCCGAGAAGGGCTGCTCCGGCGACTGGGCCATCTGCGAAGGTCCCATGGCGCACTTCTGGGGCGGCACCTGGCTGCTGGCTGCCAACGGTTCCGACAACACCGACATGCTCAAGGACATCTTTGAGACCTTCACCGTGAACGAGGACGTCTGCTCCAAGCTGGTGGAGAACGAGAAGCAGTTCCCCAACAACACCAAGGTCGTCGACAAGTTCGCCAACGATCCCAACTACGGCAGCAAGTTCCTGGGCGGCCAGAACGACATCCTGGCCTTCTCCAAGCTGACCGGCAACATCAAGTGGGAGAACCACACCAACTACGACCAGATCCAGATCCTCAACGAGAGTCTGCAGAGCTGCCTGCAGGAGTACTTCAAGAAGTCCGTGGATAAGGACACCGCTCTGGCCACCTTCTATCAGAAGATCAACGAGACCTATCCCGACATCGTCACTCCGTAACGTGACTGATCTATAACGCTCTCATCGCTGCGGCGGGGCGACCCCCGCCGCAGCGTTCCTTTTATATCGAATGGAGGCTTCTATGTCCTTGGATAACCGGCCGAGCGGAAGGCGCAAGTCCGTCAGCTACGCCAAATGGGGCTATATCTTCATACTCCCCTTCTTCCTTGTCTATTTCATTTTCACCCTGATCCCTCAGGTGCTGACCGTCTATAACAGCTTCTTCACCAACTATATGGACGGTCTCACGCACATCGGCCCCGATTTCGTGGGCCTGAAGAACTACGTGGAGCTGTTCACACCCAACAAGCAGGGCGTCATCCTAATCCTGAAGTATGCCGGGAACACCATGATCCTGTGGTTCCTGGGCGCTATCCCTCAGTTTGCCATCGCCCTCCTGCTGGCCGTGTTCTTCACCAGCTATCGGCTCAATATCAAGGGACAGGGCTTCTTCAAGACGGTTATCTACATGCCCAACCTCATCATGGCCTCCGCCTTTTCCATGCTGTTTTTCACCCTGTTTTCCAAGGTGGGGCCTGTGAATCAGCTCCTGCAGCAAACGGGGTTGGCGGATAAGACCATAGACTTCTTTGTCAGCAAGGTCACTGTGCGCGGTCTTATCGCCCTCATGAACTTCCTCATGTGGTTCGGCAACACCACCATTGTGCTCATGGCCGGCATCATGGGCATCGACCAGACCCTCTTCGAGGCGGCCACCATCGACGGTGCCAACGCCGTGAAGGTGTTCTTCCGGGTGACCATGCCCCTTTTGATGCCCATCTTCGTGTACTGTCTCATCACAGCCTTGATCGGCGGCATCCAGATGTTCGACGTGCCTCAGGTTTTGACCAACCGGCTGGGTATGCCCAACAGGACCTCCTTCACCCTGGTCATGTACCTGAACAACTATCTGTCCACCAGCAAGAACTACGGCATGTCCGGCGCCATCTCCGTCATCATCTTCCTCATCACGGGCGTCCTGGGCGGCATCGTCTATAAGTTCCTGTCGGCTCAGTATAAGGAGCCTGTGGAGCAGCCCCGCCGGGTGCGGAAAGGAGCGCGCAAATGAACGAGAACACCAAGAGCCGGTTGATGATGATCCTGCTTAGGGTCGTCGTATACGCCATCCTGATCTTCCTGACGGTCCTGTGCCTGTTTTCCTTCTACATGATGATTATCAACGCCACCCGGTCCAATGCTCAGCTCCAGGCCGGGTTCCGGCTCCTGCCCCAGGAACACTTCTGGGACAACCTGAAGAATGCCTGGACCGACGCCTCCATCAACATCCCCCGGGGCATGCTGAACTCCCTCTTCATCGCCCTAACTTCGGCGGCCCTGACCACCTACTTCTCCGCCCTCACGGCCTACGGTGTCCATGTCTACAGCTTCAGGGGCAAGAACCTGGTGTTCACCTTCATCATGGCCATCATGATGATCCCGGCCCAGGTCAGCGCGGTGGGCTTCGTGCAGATGATGAACAAGCTCCATATGACCAACAATTACATCCCCCTGATCGTGCCCAGCATCGCCGCTCCCGTGGTGTTCTTCTATATGAAGCAGTACATGGAGAGCGTGCTGCCGTTGGAGATCGTGGAGGCCGCCCGGTGCGACGGCTCCAGTGAGTTCCGCACCTTCAACACCATCATCCTGCCCATCATGAAGCCGGCCATTGCCGTCCAGGCCATCTTCTCCTTCGTGAGCTCCTGGAACAACTACTTCATCCCCGCCCTGCTCCTCGATAAGGCGGAGATGAAGACCGTGCCCATCATGATCGCCCAGCTTCGGAGCGCGGACTACTCCAAGTTCGACATGGGCAAGGTGTACATGTTCATCCTGCTGGCCATTTTGCCGGTCATGCTGGTGTACATCATCCTCAGCAAGTCCATTATCAAAGGCGTTACCTCGGGAAGTGTAAAGGGATGACGCTTCCCATGTTCCTTCTCCTTTGCCGCCTTGCCCTTTGGGGCAGGGCGGTTTTCTGACAAAAACGATCCTCACAGAAAGGAAAGACCATGCGCACTTTTACAGGTTTTCAGAAAGGCGTGGATCTGGGGGGCTGGTTCTCCCAGTGCGATCACAGCGAAGAACGGTACGACACCTTCATCACGGCGTCTGACTTTGCCGCGATCAAAAGCTGGGGCTGCGACCATGTGCGGCTGCCCATTGACTATGATCTGTTGGAAGATAAGGACGGTACGCCTCGGGAGAAGGGCTATGAACGGCTGGAAAAAGCCGTGAGCTGGGCCCGGAAGAGCGGGCTCAACATGGTGCTGGACCTGCATAAGACCGCCGGCTTCTCCTTCGACCCCGGCGAGCAGGAGGCGGGATTCTTTGAAAGCGAGAAATACCAGCAGCGGTTCTATCGTCTATGGGAGCGGATCGCCCGGCGGTTCGCCAAGGATAGGGACATGGTGGCTTTCGAGCTTCTCAACGAGGTCACCGAAAAGGAGTACGGCCCCGTGTGGAACCGGATCGCTTCCGAATGCATCCGCCGCATCCGGGTCTATGCCCCCGACGCGAAGATCCTGATCGGCGGCTACTGGCACAACAGCGTGGCGGCCGTGAAGGACCTGCCCCTGCCCTATGACGAGAACATCGTCTACAATTTCCACTGCTACGAGCCGCTGATCTTCACCCATCAGGGCGCCTACTGGATGCCGCCCATGGAAACGTCTTTCCGCCTCCCCCTCACGGCTTCCTATGGGGAGATGGCCGCCGCCGGCCGACGGATGCTCAACGGCTCCCAGGCAGGGCTTGAATCCCTGCCGCCGGACGCGCATCTGGACAGCGCTTATTTCGAAGCCTTCTTTACCGAGGCCGTCCGCGTGGCCGAAGAGCGAAACGTGCCCCTCTACTGCGGAGAATACGGCGTCATCGACAAGGCTTCGCCGGAAGACGCCTTGGCCTGGTACCGGATGATCCACGCCGCCTTCGAGAAGTACGGCATCGGCCGGGCGGCCTGGAGCTACCGGCAGATGGACTTCGGACTCTCCGACCCCCGCATGGACGGCGTGCGCCCCGAACTGCTTCACTGTTTATAAGCTCCACCGCTGTCAGGGACAGATAACGCCCCGATCCCGGTTCTGCCTTCCTTCATCCCATCAGCTTTTTATACAGCTCCGGCAGATCATAATGCACGTGATAGCGCAGGGGATGGATCAGCCGGAAGAGGGAGCGCTTATACTCCGTGCCCACCTTCACGCGATGGATCATGGTGAATCCGCGGAAGGGCGGCATGTAGCTGATGAGATCGTTGACGTCGGCAAAATTGGCGCATTCCGTATACAGGGTCGAAAGATACTTCTGCATCCGCTTCCGGTTTCGCGGCGTGCACTTGAAGGGACGCACGCTCCCGAAGGTATATAGATATGGCTTCACGCCGAAGTTGTAGTTGAGATCCTGGCAGCATAGACAAGCGATGGCTGAGCCCAAGGACCAGCCTAAGATCTCCGTAGCCGCGTCGGGATGGGCTTCCTGCAGCGCCGCCCATTTCTCCCGCACCTCCTGCTTGATAGCAAGGTACATATTGCCCCAGCCGTGGTGGACCCGAAGCTGCAGCGGCTCGCCCTCGAACTCGATGGCGCGGTAATAGCGGCTGCCGAACTCAAACACATTGGCCACCCAGTCGATGGCGCCGAAGGTGCGCTGGAAATGGATCTGGATCACGTCCCGATCCGGCTCATAGTGGATCTCATAGTTGACTTCATGGGCGACGCCCAGCCGCTTCCCGATCCTGGTGGTATTGTATTTTACCGCCACGTACTTCACCGGATAGGTGACCCGACCGGTGTGGGTATAATCTTCACTGGTGTTGATGAAGTACTCCTCATACGGCAGCCGCCGATACTGCATGCGCTTCTCCCTTCCCGGCAGCGCCGGAACGTCTGATCTGCCAAATATATACCATATGCAGCTCGTTTTGTAAAGAAACGTCCCAAGGATACGGCAAAAGGGCCGCTGCGCTCAGGCAGCGGCCCCTTGTGTTCCTATGGGTTTGCCTTATCGCCGCAGCAGGGCCACGGCCACGTCGTTCACGTTGGTGCCGGTGGGACCGGTCATGATGAGGCCGCCCACCTTCTCGAGGGCGTGGTAGGCGTCATTGTTCTGGAGCACGTCGTCGATGACGACCTTCTGGGTGAGGAGCTCCGCCGCCGTCTCATAATCGCAGTAGCCGCCCGCCGCGTCGGTGGGGCCGTCGGTGCCGTCGCTGCCCACGGAGAAGACCGCCGCCCCGGGGAGGCCAGCGATGCCCGCCGCCGCAGAGAGAGCCAGCTCCTGGTTCCGGCCGCCCAGGCCTTTCCCAATGAGCTTCACCACGGTCTCGCCGCCGGCGATGAACGCCAGGGACGGGCCGTCGTCCCGGTGGGTCTTGAGGATGGAGGCCATAAAGCTCCCCGCCTCCCGGGCCTGGCAGCAGAGCTGGTCCGTCAGCAGGATGGGCGTGTAGCCCAGGGCTTCTGAGGTCTTGGCCGCCGCGGCGCACAGCTCCCGGACGCTGCCGTTAATCTGGGAACGGACGTTGGTGAGGGACTTGGGGGTCTCCACGCTGAGCAGGTTCCGCGCGGCGTCACTCATCTTGAGATCGTACTTCTTGGCGATCCGCTGGGCGTCCTCCGCCGTGGAGGAGTCGGGACAGGCGGGACCGGAGGCGATCATGTCCAGGGGGTCGCCCAGGATGTCGGAGAGGATCACGGCTTCCACCCGGGCCGGCCAGCACAGCTGGGCGAACCGGCCGCCCTTCACCTGGGAGAGGCGCTTGCGGATGGTGTTGATCTCAGTGATATCCGCGCCGCAGGCCAGCAGCTGGCCCGTGATGTCCTGCAATTCCGCCGGTTCTACCAGGGGCTTCTCGAACAGGGCGCTGCCGCCGCCGGACAGGAGGAAGAGCACCGTGTCCTTTTCACTGAGGTCGCTGACCAGATCCAAGGCGGCCTGGGTGCCCTTGAAGGAGTTCTCGTCGGGGACGGGGTGGCCCGCCTCGAAGCAGTCGAAGTTGGCGATGGGGCCCATGACGTGGTCGTACTTGGTGACCACCACGCCCTTTTCGATGCGGCTGCCCATCTGCCCATCACGTCGGACGCGGCCTTGGCCATCTGCCAGGCGGCCTTGCCCGCCGCCACCAACAGCACCCGGCCGGGGAAGGTCATCTGTTTCAAGGCCCGCTGAACGGCGGCGTCCGGCTGCACGGCGGCGATGGCTTGTTTGACGATCAGATCCGCATGGGCACGCAGTTGCTGATTCATGGTTTACCTCCTCATGCAAGAGGGGCTGCGCCCCATAGGAGCGCAGCCCGCAGGTCCAATTAGGTTAGATGAACAGGGAGATCACGAAGAGGACGATGATGACCGTGATGCCCATGACGGCGGTCATGCCGGTCTGGCAGCGGTACGCTTCCTCAGTCTTCATGTCGGAGAACTGGGACACCACCCAGAAGTAGGAGTCGTTGGCATGGGAGGCGACCATGGAGCCGGCGCCGATGGCCAACACCACGAGGACCCGAGCCAGAGGAGAGGTGTACCCCATGCTCTCCATGAGGGGCGCCATCATGCTGGCGGTAGTGATCATGGCAACGGTGGATGCGCCCATGGCCAGCTTCAGGATCATGGCGATGATGAAGGGGATGAGCACGCCGAGGCCGGAGGAAACGAGGCCGCCCACGGAATCCGCGATAGGCAGGAGCTTGAGGATAGCGCCGAAGGAGCCGCCGGCACCGGTGATGGCCAGGATGGCTGCGGAGTCAGTGACGCCCTGGGTGACCCACTTGAGGGTGTTCTTCTTCTCTTGCTGGGGGATCAGCGTCATGGCCAGGAACACACCCAGCAGCAGAGCTACCACAGGATTACCGATGAAGTTGATGAGGGTGGCAAAGAAGCCTTCGCCGAAGGGCTTGGTGGGGAAGGACGCCACAGAGGACAGAGCGATCAGCACGATGGGGAGCAGGATGGGAGAGAAGCTGTGGAACGAACCGGGGAGCTTGCCGTACTTCTCTTTCAGCTCTTCCAGAGTGTACTCGGAGTTGGCCGGGATGTTGATCTTGGAAGACACCTTCTTGGCGTAGAGGATGGCCACAAAGGTGGCGGGGATGGAGATGACCAGACCTACCAGGATGGTGAGACCCAGGTCAGCTTCCAGAGTGCCAGCCATGGCGATGGGGCCAGGGGTCGGGGGCACCAGACAGTGAGTGGCATACAAGCCGCCGGAAAGGGCCGTGGCCATCACCGCGAGGGAGGTGTTGGACTGCTGCGCCAGAGCGCGGCTGATGGGAGAAAGGACCACGAAGCCGGAATCGCAGAACACGGGGATACCGGTCACATAGCCCATGGCGCCCATGGCGACCACGCTGTTCTTCTTGCCGACCAGCTTCAAAATGGAGTTGGCCATGGTCAGCGCGGCGCCGGTCTTCTCAAGGATCGTACCGATGATCGTGCCGCAAAGGATCACGATACCGATGCTGGTCATGATGCTGCCGAAACCGTTCTTGACGGTATCGACCACCTTGGCCGGCGTGAGGCCGGAATCGGGGTACAGGAAGCCCCAGATAAGGCCCACCAGCAGAGCGATCAACGTCATGACGATGAAGGGGTGCATCTTAAGCTTGGAGATCGCGATGACCATCAACACCACCGATGCAATGATCAAAGCAAAGAGCAGGAATGTTTGCATAGGTTTATTACCCTCCTTTTTATTTCAAGGTCTGAAGACCTTGCTTCCGTTTACCGTGGATGAGCAGCAGGCGCATGACGTATTCCTGTTGGAACTCCCCACACTCCAGCAGCCCCAGACATTTGAGCACCCGTTTCACGCGATACTGCAGGGTGTTCTTGTGCAGGAACAATTGTTCCGCCGCACGGCTGGCGCTGCGTCCGCAGGCGTAGTACGTCTGCACAGTCTGGAGCAGCGATCGCACCTCGTCGGCCCGAAAGGTCTCGTACAGCTTCGCTTCCAGGCTGTCGAGGAAGACGCTCTCCGCCGCCGCCCGATAGAGCTGATAGGCGCATCGATCCTCTGTGTCTTCCATGGTGCTGAAAGCCTTGAGGGAGACGAGCTCCAGGGCCATCGCCTCTTCGTAAGAGTGCCGCAGCTCACCGATGTTTTCACAGCCTCTGCCCAGAGAAAAGCGCAGCTGTCCGTCGCTTTGCTCCGCCTGTCGGCCCAGCTCCCGCAGGACGTCCATGCTTTTGATCAGGACCACCTTGTCTCGCTCCATGCCGACTACGCCATGATCGTCCGAGAGACAGCCCCGGTCCTGGAGCAGGCGCATGGCCTTTTCCGGGAAATCCGGGGACTCAGCCCCCTCCGCTGCGGAAAACAGCCCTACGCCAAAGGGCGGCTGCAGTTCCAGCCGGAGGGATTCCAGCAGCACCTGGGCATGGCTCAATGATCGCTCGTCTCCGATCAGCAGATCATGGAGCAGTCGACTGCGCATCTCACCCTCCGCCAAACGAGGGATCATCATGGCCTCCAGCTGATAGCTTTTAGTCACATAGGCTTCCACCAGCTTGGCCAGATTTTCTACCTCCGGCGGGTCGCCGAAGATACCCACCACACCGATCACCGCCCCGTTCACCCGAAGGGGCATATTGTATCCCTGCTTGGCTCCGGGATACTGGGCCAGCTGATCCGCCCGGATCGCAACAGGCTTCCCTGTCCGAACGGCTTCCAGCGCTCCCTGGTGAAAGGAGCCGATGCGATGCTTTTCCGTGGATGCGACGATGATCCCATCCGTGTTCATCACGTTGATGGTTCGCCCCCCCACCAGCTCGGAGGTGAAGGACACGATCTCGTTGGCCATATCCTCCAGAAGCATCCCCGTCTCCTATTCCTCGATGAAAACGCAGTCTCCGGCCCCCAGATGACAGCCCTGGGCGCCCTCCGTTCCCTTCAGCAGCTGGTCTGTCCGTTCGCCGGAGCAGTGGCTCAGTCCCAGCGTTTCAAGGCCGTCCGCGCAAAGCTCTTGAATGGTGGCCAGTATTCGCGCATCGTCCGCTTCCATAAGATGGGTGCCGCCGTACACGGCTGCCACCGGCTTGCGGAAGAGCGTATGGACGCGAGAGATCATGTTCAGGATGCCGGGATGGGAACAGCCGCACAGCACGTACAGCTTGTCCTTCACGTCCAGCGTCAGGCAGATCTCATCGGAAAAATCGTCAGCGACGAAACCGTCCGCCGTCTGCCGCACAAAGCGGCGCGGAATGGTCTCCATGGGATGGATCCGAGGAAAGTCGCCCACCAGATACGTGTGGGGGAAGATCTCCTTGCACCCATCGACCACAGTATGACATATATCGTTTTCCTGTAAAAAAGCAGGAGTAAAGCCAGCGGAAAGATCGGTCCACCGGACCCCGTTGAATGCGAATTTGGGTTCGAAGAAGTGAGGGCCTGTATACAGGGTTTTGCAGGCGCAGCCGCCCTCGATCAAATCCCTGTATCCCGCGGCGTGATCGTAATGGCTATGGCTCAATGCCACTGCGTCCACGTGCCGCACATCCAGCCCCAGTCGATGGGCGTTTTCCCAGGGATGAGCGCCTGAACCGCAATCGAACAGCATCCTGAAAGCGGAGCTCTCCACCAAGAACGACAGCCCGTGCTCTGCGACGAGCGCTTTGTGTTCCGACGGGTTATTGTCCATCAGCGCCGTGATGCGTATCATGCCTGGGCCCTTCCTTTCCGGGATGCTCCTTGTGTCCGATGCTTTCTATATTGGTAGTATACTCCATCTTTGTTTGAAAAGAAATCACTTTTCTTTGTTTTTTCGAACAAATATGATCCACTTTTTCGCGTTGTTTTTTGTTAAATGGACAAATTGCTTTGTTTTATGACACGCTGTGCTGTACACTGTCGCCCAACAGGTATACAATAGATTTGATTGACAGGAGGTATATGTATGGCTAAAGGATTTCGTAAAAGCAAGCTTGCCTTTTGGGGCATCATGTGTCTGGGTGTGCTACTCAGTGTGCTGCTGTGGATCCGTGACAGGAACTATCCCCTCTATATCCCCATCATCGCCTCCACGTTGTCGTTGCTGATCGGCTATTTCGCCGCCTGCGTCGTCCGTAATCTGATAGCCAACTCCCTCACCACCCAGTATCTGGGATACCTGCACATGGAGCTGGATCCGGACAAATTCATCACCGCCTACGGCCCTGTGCCCGACCGCCTGACCGAAGGCAGCCGGGATCGCGCCGTGGCCCACGCCTATCTGGCCGACGGCTATGGAGCGAAGGGGGATTTTGCCGCGGCCCTCTCCCTGTTGGAGAAGGGCTTTGACAAAGTCGATCTCAGCGACGCGGCCCTCCGCGGCTTGTATCTATCCAACAAGGGTACGTATCAGAGCGCTTTGGGCGATCTTGTCCAGGCCAAGGAATCAGCCGTCTCTCTGCGTCAGATCATCGACGGCTGCTGGCGCAGCAAGAACGCTTTAGCCCGCAATCTGCAGGACAGCTGGCTGCTCCTGGACGCGGATATCGCGCTTCAGGAGGATCGGCTTCCGGATAAAAAGGCATTGGAAGAACTGTACGGCCGCTGCGCCTATAATCTTCGCCGGTTTGAGATAGACCGGCTGTTGACGCTTCGAGCCTTGGCAGTCGGCGACAAAGCGGAAGCGATAAAGCATTTGGAGCTGTTGAAAGAACACGGCGGAAAAACTCGTTATACCGCTTGGGCGGAGGAACAGCTCAAAGCGTGCTGACGAACGGATTTACAGAGAAACTCCGTTCGCCGCTCACAACGGGGACTTCGGCGATATCCGCGTGAGAGATGTGAATGGGGGGCTGGCTTTTGAGCAGCATATAGAACTGCCGCAGTTTCGACACCTCCCCCTGGACCTCCAGCTCCACCCGGCCGTCGGGAAGGTTCTTCACCCAGCCGGTGAGCCCAAGGCCCCGGCACAGGTACAGGGCCGTGTACCGAAGCCCCACATGCTGGACTTCGCCGGACAGATACAGATGCCAGCGGCTTTGCTTTTTGGAAGCGGTGCTTTCCTTCATACAGGAAAGGGGACGCGGTTTTGCCGCGTCCCCTGTCGGATCACAGGCTGGTTTCGTCGCTCATGAGATCCCGGAGGACCTTCTCCCGGACCACGGACACCGTGGTCTCCCGGATCTTCTGCCGGAGGGGCAGCACGGAGCGGGGGCTCACGGACAGCTCGTCGATACCGATGGAGAGGAAGGTCTCCGTCAGGGCCAGATCGGCCCCTAGCTCGCCGCAGATGCCCACCCAGATGCCGTTCTTATGGGCGTTGTCCGCCACCATCTTGAGCAGCCGCAGCACGGCGGGATGATGGGGATCGAAGAACCGCCCGAGATCGTTGTTCTGCCGGTCGCAGGCCAGGGTGTACTGGGTCAGGTCGTTGGTGCCGCAGGAGAAGAAGTCCACCTCCCGGGCCAGCCGGTCGCTGATGACGGCCGCGGCGGGGGTCTCGATCATGATGCCCACCTGCACGTCGTCTGCAAAGGGCAGACCTTCCTTCGTCAGCTCCTTCTTCACCTGTTCGCAGACCTTCTTGGCTTCCCGGACCTCCCAGACGCTGGTGACCATGGGGAACATGATGCACAGCTTCCCGTAGGCGGAGGCGCGGTAGAGGGCCCGAAGCTGGGTCTTGAAGATCTCGGGCCGATTGAGGCAGATACGCAATGCCCGGTTGCCCAGGGCGGGGTTCTCCTCCTTGGGCAGGTTGAAGTATTCGATCTGCTTGTCGGCGCCGATGTCCAGGGTGCGGATGACCACCTCCTTGCCGCCCATGTCGGACAGCACCTTCTTGTAGGCTTCGAACTGGTAGTCCTCGGTGGGATAATCGTCGCAGCCCAGATAGAGGAACTCGCTGCGGAAGAGGCCGATGCCGCCGCCGTCGTTCTCCAGGACCTTGCTCACGTCCTCGGGATTGCCGATGTTGCAGAAGACGCGGACCTTCTGCCCGTCCTTGGTCACGTTCTCCTTGCCCTTGAGCTGGTTGAGGAGCTCCTGACGCTTTTTGATCTCCTCCTGCTTCTTCAGCATCCGGACCTTGATGTCGGCGTCCGCGTCCACAGTGACCACGCCGGTGGCGCCGTCCACGATGACCTCCCGGCCGACATATTCCTTCTTGAGCTGATCGCCCACGCCGATGATGGCGGGGATGCCCATGGTGCGGGCCAGGATGGCCGTGTGGCTGGAGCCGCTGCCGCCCTCGGTGACGAAGCCCAAGATCTTGCTCTTGTCGAGCTGCACCGTCTCGCTGGGAGCGAGATCGTCCGCGGCCAGGATCACGGGCACCGGGGAGTCGATGCCGCCCTGGACGGCGCCGGTGAGGATGGCCAGGATGCGGCCGGACACGTCCTTCACGTCCGCGGCCCGGGCCTGCATGTAGCTGTCGTCCATGGCGGCGAACATTTCGGCGAACTGGGCGGCGGTGTCGGTGACGGCAGCCTCCGCGTTCAGCTTGTTCTCAGTGATAAGGCCCTGGATGGTCTCCTCGAAGTCCAGATCCTCCGCCATCATCTGATGGGTCTCGAAGAGCAGGGCTGCCTCGTCGCCGGCCTCCGCCCGGGCCTTTTCCGCCAGCTCGCCCAGCTGGTCGATGGCCTTCTGCTGGGCGTCCTTGAACCGCTGCCACTCGGCGTCCGTATCGGCCACCTCATAGCGGTCGATGGTGGCTTTGGCCCGCTGGTAGAAGTACAGGGGGCCGATGGCCACGCCTGTGGAAGCGCCTTTTCCTTGGATAAGAATCATGAAACTCTCCCTTTCTATGCAGAAACGGCTGTCAGATGCGGCAGCCGTTTCCCATTTGGTTCTTTACAGGTTGGCCTTGAAGAAGGCTTCGATGGCGGCGGCGGCGGTATCCTCGTCTGCGCCCTCCACGCTGACCTTCACGGTGTCGCCCTGCTTGATGCCCATGCCCATGAGGGCCATGAGCTTCAGAGCGTTGACGGACTTCTCGCCCTTGGTCACGGTGACGGCGGAAGCGTACTTCTTGATCTCCTTGACCAGGATGCCGGCGGGACGGGCATGGATGCCCACGGGATCGGTGATGGTGTACTCAAAGGTCTTCATTGAAATCTCCTCCTTCTCATGATGCTTGATTGGATATCATTTCGCGCCGCACTCCACGCCCTCGAGATCGTCCGAGTTGGTGAGGAGCACTGCCACGGTATCGCTGTAGCCGGCGGCTTTGATCTTCTGGCGGTCGAAACGGATGAGGGGCTGGCCCGCCTTCACCTCGTCGCCCTCGGCGACCAGGCAGGTGAAGCCGTCGCCGGCCATATTCACGGTGTCCACGCCCACGTGGATGAGGAGCTCCATACCGTTGGACTCCAGGCCCACGGCATGATGACTCTCGGCTACGGAGGACACGGTGCCGTCAAAGGGGGCCACCACTACCTCAGCGGTGGGCTCCACGCCGATGCCGTCGCCCAACACGCCCGAGGCAAAGGTATCGTCGGGAATGCTCTCCCGGGCGATCACGTTGCCTTCCACAGGCTGGAGCACCTGGCCCGCGGCGCAGCGGATGACGGAGACGGTGGGCACGACCAGTTCAGGTTCAGCGGGCTTTGCCTCAGGGGCGGGCTCCGCCTTGGCTTCCACGGGTTTCTCCTCATGCCAGATGAACCAGACCAGAGCAAAGGCCACACCGGCGGAGATCAGCAGCTCCACGAGATACAGGCCCGTTTTGTTGACGGCCGGGATGGCGGGGATGCCGGTGACGCCGTACACAGGGGCGCCCAGACCGAAGATGGCGCCGAAGAACGCGCCCACCGCGCCGCCGGCCATGCCGCAGAGGAAGGGCTTCATGAACCGGAAGTTGATACCGAAGATGGCGGGCTCGGTGATGCCCAGGGAGGCGGACAGGGAGGAAGGCAGCGCCACGGACTTGGTCCGCTGGTTCTTCACCTTCAGGGCCACCGCCAAGCAGGCGCCGAACTGAGCGAAGTTGGCGGCGGAGGCGATGGGCATCCAGGTATTGAGGCCCGTCTGAGCGATCATGCCGGCCTCAATGACGTTGTACATATGGTGCAGGCCCATGACCACCGTCCAGGGGTAGATGGCGCCCATGACGGCGGCGCCCAGCTTGGAGCTGGCCAGCCACTTGGCGCCGGCGAGCACGTAGTTCTCCAGCACGGAGAAGATGGGTCCGATGATGGTGAAGGTGACGAAGGCGGTGAGCAGCACCGTGCAGAGGGGGGTCACGAACAGATCGATCATCTCCGGCACATGCTTATGAAGCCATTTCTCCACCGTGGACATGAGCAGCACTGCCAAAATGACCGGGATCACGTGGCCCTGATAGCCCACCTGCTGGACCTTGAAGAAGAACAGCTGCCAGGTGGGTATCTCGCCGGCCGCATAGTTGCCCACGGTCCAGGCGTTGATGAGGGCGGGATGGACCATCATAAGGCCGATGACCGCGCCCAGGAACACGTTGCCGCCGAAGACGCGGGCGGCGGAGATGGCCACCAGCACGGGCAGCAGGGCGAAGGCGGTGTTGGCCACCAGGTCCAGGAAGGAATACCAGTCGGTGCCGGCAAAGGCAGGGAAAAACTTGGGGATCGCTTCCACGAGACCCATCATGAGGCCGGAGGCCACGATGGCGGGCAGGATGGGCACGAACACGTCGCCGGGGGTCTTGAGGATCTTCTTCCACAGGGGCATCTTGGAGGCGGCGGCCTTCTTCACGTCGTCCTTGCTGGCGGCGGAAGCGCCGGTGACGGAAAGGAACTCGTCGTAGACCTTGTTCACCGTGCCGGTGCCGATGATGAGCTGGAGCTGTCCGTTGGATTCGAACATGCCCTTCACCCCATCGACCTCCTCCAGGGCTTTCTTGTTGACCTTGCTGTTGTCCGCGATCACCAGCCGAAGACGGGTGGCGCAGTGAGCCGCGCTGATGACGTTGGCGCCGCCGCCGATGTTGGCTGCGATCTGTTCAGCGCATTTTCTGTAGTCCAGTGCCATATGGGTCTCCCTTCATTATGTTTTTATGGGGGGGATCTGCGGCTTGTGACCGCAAAATCAGTATACCGTAGGGAATGAGGGGTGTAAACAAATATCTTTTCCGTTTTTCGTGTTTTTTATATCAATCCCAGCTCCCGGAACGCCGCAGCCAGGCCGTCCTCATCCACGGCGGGACACACCCTGTCGCTCTTCGCCTTCAGCAGGGGGCTACCGTTGTCCATGCACACGGACACACCCACGGCTTCGATCATCTCGAGGTCGTTCATGCTGTCCCCGAAGCCGATGGTGTCCGCCATGGCGGCGCCGAAATAATCCGCGATGATCTTCACGCCCCGGCCTTTGTCGAACTTGCGGTTGATGAGCTCCCCGTTGAGGCAGCGATGGGCGGCCACGTCCTGGACCACGAAGTTGAAGTCCTTCTCCAAAGCCTGTCGCGCCGGTTCCAGCTGTTTGGCTTCCAGGCACATGAACACGATCTTGTAGATGGGGCTGCCGTCGTACTCCTTCATGGGCCGGATGTTCAGCGATTCCGCCAGAGCTTTGCGCCACCGGACCAGCTCGCTGTTGCCGTCCCCGGCGCTGGCCAGGAAGTCGCCCAGGTCCTCGTCGCCCCAGGTCTTGTCCCGGCTCTCGATGGTGCGGAAGACCCCGTTTTCCTTCAGCAGCCGAAGGCCTGTATGAAGCTGCTCGTCGTCCATGGGGCAGTCGAAAAGGACCTCGTTCCCGGCGAAGACATACCCGCCCGCCGCCGCCACGGCGCCGTCGAAGCCGTAGGCGAGGACCGGAGCCATCATGCCCGGGTTCCTTCCCGTGCACAGGAAGATCAGATGCCCGTTTTGGCGGGCCTTCTCGATGGCCTCCAGGGCGCTTTGGGGGGGCACGTTGCTGCCTGCGGGGGTCAGGGTGCCGTCAATGTCCAAAAAGATCAGCTTTCGATCCATGGGTATACCATCCTATTTATATTCATGCAGGAGCCAGGCAAAGCTGCCGGCGGGCAGCACCAACGCTCCCGCATCCCGGGGCAGGCCGGTCATGATATCCCGATAGTCCTCCATCTCCTTGAGCCATGCGATCTGCTTCTCCCGGGAGAAGTTGAATACCGCCAGAAGCTTCTGGCCCCGGTAGTATCGGCCTATGCCCAGCACGGCGTCGTTGCCCGTCTCCAGGAGCCAGGTGTCCGCCTCGTCGTCGAAAACCGAAAGCCGGGCCCGCAACCCTTCCATCTTCCGAATGGCCGTGAAGATCTGGCCCGCCACGGTGGTTTCATCCGTCCGCTGCGCGGCCAACGTCCAATCCATATCGCCCCGATGCAAATACCGGCTGTCCTCCTGCTTGAGCGGATCCCGATGATATTCATAGTCGTTCTCCCGGCCCACCTCGTCGCCGCTGTACAGGACGGGCACGCCGCTCATGGTGAACATGAAGGCATGCAGCATCTCGTCCAGGCGCACAGCCTGCTCGAGAGCCGCCGCATCCGATCCTTTGCGCGCCGCCTCGATGCCGCAAAGGCTGGCGGTGGTGCCGCAAAGCCGAGCGTCCATGAGCCGCGGATCGTCGTTGTACAGCTCCCCTCGGGCGGTGCTGCCGGGGAAATAGCCCGTGAGATAGTCGTTCAGGAACCGCTTGTGGGGCACCTCCTCCTGGCCGAACTGGCGGAGGTAGGGGTAGTCCAGTCCCCAGCCGATGTCGTCATGACAACGGAGATAGTTGAGGAATGTATATTCCTTGGGAAGGGCAAACACCTGCCCCATCTGGTGTTTGAGCAGCCGCGCATCCCCCGTGGCCACGGTGTGCCAGATGGTGGCCATGGTGGTCACATTGTAGAGCATATGGCACTCGGGCCGATCCACGGTGCCGAAGTAGGGCACCACCTTGCTGGGTTCCATGACCACTTCGCCGAGAAGGAGCGTGCCGGGACAAACGATCTCGCACACCATCCGCATCATGCGCACCAGGGTATGGACCTGGGGCAGGTTCCGGCAGTTGGTCCCGAGAGCCTTCCAGATGTAGGGCACGGCGTCCAGCCGGATCACGTCCACCCCGTGGTTGCACAGGTTCAGCATGTTGTCCGTCATGTCCCGGAACACGGCGGGGTTGGCGTAGTTCAAATCCCACTGATAGGGGTAGAAGGTGGTCATGACCACCTTTTTCGCCTCCTCGCACCAGGTGAAGTTGCCGGGGGCCGTGGTAGGGAACACCTGGGGCACGGTCTGCTCATAGGCGTTGGGGATGTCCCAGCCTTCGTAGAAGAAATACCGATCCTGATACTCCTTCTCCCCCGCCCGGGCCCGTTTGGCCCATTCGTGATCCTCGCTGGTGTGGTTCATGACAAAGTCCAGGCACACGACGACGCCTCGCTCGTGGCAATCCGCAGCCAGGGCGGCAAGATCCTCCATGGTGCCCAATTCAGGCTGGACCTTCCGAAAGTCGCTGACGGCGTAGCCCCCGTCGCTGCGGCCTTTGGGGCTTTCCAGCAGGGGCATGAGGTGCAGATAGTTGACGCCGCAATCCTGGATGTAATCCAGCTTCTCCCGGACCCCCTGCAGCGTCCCGGCGAAGGCGTTCACATACATGAGCATGCCCACCAGGTCATGGCCCTTGTACCAGTCGGGGTGGGCTTCCCGGGCCCGATCCATGAGCTTCAGGCTCTCCGGCCGGGCCGCGTAGGCGTCGTACAACATGTCCGCGAACCGGTCAAAGGCGGCCAGGTCGTTGTGGTACAGCTCCCGATAGAGGCGCGTGAGCTCCGCTTCATGGCGAGCAAAGCGGTCATAGAATTCCAGCTTCCATTTCATCTTGTTCATGGGGGATCATCCTCCGTATTCAGTTTTCGCCGGTGGGGAAAGGGAACGGTGTTTTATAAAGACAGTATACTCGCTGCCAGAGAAAAAAACAATCCGTTTTCGCTCTATATACCCGAATGAACGCGAAAATCGTTGGGGGTCAGCCCGGCGTATTTCTTAAAGACACGGATGAAATGTCCGTGAGAGGAAAAGCCCAGATACGCCCCGATGGCGGCGGCGGGCTTGTCGGAATAGAGGAGAAGACACTTGGCTTCCTCCGTCTTTTCGGTCAGGATATAGTCCGTCAAGGTTTGGCCCGTTTCCCGTTTGAACTGGGCGGAGAGATAGGGGCGGCTGAGATAGAATTCCTCCGCCATCTTCTCCGTGCTGATGGGTTCGGACAGATGATGCCGCACATAGTTGGCTACGTCCGTGGCCAGCTTGGAGGGATGACGCCCCAGGTGAAGCTTCTCCACCTGCTCGGTGTACTCCAAAACCATGCTGTACTGCAGGTTCAGGATCTTGCCGGGGTCCGTCAGGAGCTCCACCCGCTGGATATACCCGTCGGACAGGGAGAAAGCCTCCTCCTCCCGCATGCCGCCTCGGATGGCCGCCCGGGAGGCCAAGGTGGCGGAGACGATGAAGGTGTTGCGAAGCTGTCTGAGCTGAGTGGTTGCGATGGTGCCGCCCCGGACGGCGGGGGCCGCGGCCATCCAGCTCTTCAGGGCGGCGGTGTCCCCCCGGCGCACCATGTCCATGAGCGCTTCCTCCAACGCCAGGGTGTTGTGACTTTCCGAAGGGCGGGGGGCTTCTTCGTAGATCTTCTTCGTCCGGCGCTGCTCCAGATTGTTCTTGATGGTCCGCTGAAAATCGCTGGCGATGGCTACGTCGGAGAGGGTCAGCGTCTCGCCGCCGTTCAAAAAGTGGTTCACGGTGCAGAGCATCTGCAGCAGCGTCTCCACCGGCAGCCGCTGGATGCCGTGCATGGCGGTGAGAAAGGCGGGGACCTCCTCCCGGGGTATGTCCAGGCGAAAGGCCAACTCCCTCAAGTCCTGCTCCCCGGCCATGATCTGGGAGGTGGGACCGACCACGATGGTGCCCACCGGAGCGTTGAGGACGCCATAGTAGTGGAACAGGGGCGTGGCGAAGTAGCCCACATGGGCCTTGATGGCCCGGATCTCCTTTTCATAGAGCAGCATAGGGTCCCGGGGGAGCTTCACGGGGCTTTGGAACAGGATGAGCTTTTCCCCCTCGAAGAGCCGCACCGGAACTCCGGACAGACTGGCCACCGCGCCTACCACATACTTCAAATCCACATTGCCCATAGCCTTGCCTCCGATCCATTACAATTATACGAATTAAAATACAAAAATGCAATACAAACAGGTGACGATCCGCTACAATAGTCTCATAAACAAAAGGAAAAGAGGGCATTTTGTGGATATCGAGCGCGTATTGAACGAAATGACGGCGGCGGAGAAGGCGGCCCTGGTGTCGGGCACGGACTTCATGTACACCAACCCCATCCCCCGGCTGGGCATTCCCAGCCTCTGCATGTCCGACGGCCCCCACGGCCTCCGCAAGCAGAAGGGCTCAGGGGACAACGGGATCTCCGAAAGCGAACCCGCCACAGCCTTTCCCACGGCAGCCACCACCGCGTCCAGCTGGAATCCCCGGAACGCCTTTGCCCTGGGCGCGGCCATCGCCGACGAGTGCCGTCACTACGGGGTCCACACCCTCCTGGGCCCGGGGGTGAACATAAAACGGAATCCTCTCTGCGGAAGGAACTTCGAATACTTTTCCGAAGACCCCCTGCTGGCCGGCGTCATGGGCGCGGCGGAGGTAGAAGGCGTCCAGAGCCGGGGCGTGGGCGTGTCTGTGAAACACTTCGCTCTCAACAATTCCGAAAACTACCGGTTCATGGGCAACTCCGTAGCCGGGGAGAACACCATCCGCAATCTCTACCTCAAACCCTTCGAATATATCGTGAAGCACGCCCGGCCAGCCACCATCATGTGCGCCTACAACCGGATCAACGGCGTGTTCTGCTCGGAAAACAAGTGGCTCCTGACCGACGTGCTGCGGAAGGAATGGGGCTTTGAGGGCGTGGTCATGAGCGACTGGGGCGCGGTGAAGGACCGGGTGGCGGGCCTGAAGGCGGGCATGGATCTGGAGATGCCCGGGGACACCGCCGTCTGCCGCCGGTGGATCTTGGACGCCCTGGCCGACGGATCGCTGCCCATGGCGGATCTGGACCTGGCCTGCAGGAACATCCTTCGCTGGGTGGACGAATATGTCCGGCCTGCTGACAAAACGCCTGTGGACTGGGACGGCCACCACGAGCTGGCCGCCCGGATCGCCGCGGACAGCGCCGTGCTGCTGAAGAACGACGGGGTCCTGCCCCTCACCGGCCGGGAGAAGCTCCACATGGCGGGAGAGCTCTACGAGAACGTGCGCTACCAGGGGGCGGGCAGCTCCATGATCCATCCCACGAAGGTCACCGGCCCCGCCGACGCCTTCCGGGCCCGGGGTGTTGAAAGCGTCTCCCTGGACGAGAGCGACACCATCCTCATCTTCGCGGGCCTCACGGACATGTACGAATCGGAGGGCTGCGACCGGGCGGACATGCAGCTCCCCCGGGACCAGCTGGACCTGATCGATCGGCTCTGCGATACGGGCAAGAAAGTGGTTGTGATCCTCTTCGGCGGCTCCCCCGTGGAGCTGCCCTTTGCGGACAAAGCCAGCGCCATCCTCAACATGTACCTGCCCGGCCAAAACGGCGGCACGGCGGTAATACGGCTCCTGTACGGCGAAGCTAACCCCTCCGGCAGGCTGGCGGAGACCTGGCCCCTCCGGTACGAGGACGTGCCCGGCCATGAAACCTTCGGCAAGGGGATCGACGAGGTCTACGCCGAGGGCATGGAGGTGGGCTACCGGTATTACAACGCCCACAACGTCCCCGTCCGCTACCCCTTCGGCCACGGCCTCAGCTACACCTCTTTTACTCACAGCGAATGGGTCCGGGAAGGCGACGCTTACACCCAGACCGTCGCCAACACCGGGGACCGCTTCGGCGGCGAGGTGTGCCTGCTGTTCCTGGACGGGGAGCTCCGGGGCTTCGAGAAGGTCTATCTGCAGCCCGGCGAAAGCCGGACCGTCGCCGTCACGCCGGAGCCCATAGATGATCGGGTCTGGCCCGATACCTATGAAATCCCCGCCCCTCGCCCCTCCTTCCCCGTGACCCTGGAATCCCGTTTCACGGACCTCAGGCAGAGCTTCATGGGCCGGATCCTCTTCAATGCCGTCCTCTCCGTGGCGGACAAGCAGGCCAAGGCGGCTGAGAAGCTCCCCGACGGCCCCGAGAAGGACAACAAGAAAAAGGGAGCGTTTTTCCTCCGGCGGATCCTCGAGAGCAACTCCCCCCGGTCCATGTCCATGACCGCCGGAAAGTCCATGCCCTACAATTTCGCCCAGGGCTTCGTGGAACTGACCAACGGACATCTTCTTAAAGGCGCCCGCTGCTTTATGACCAAGATCGACATACCAAAACTCCCTAAGGAGGAAAACTGATATGAAGCTGCCTGCAAGTCTGGTCAAATCCCCCAATGTCACCAAGAAGGAGAAGTGGCTGGGGTACCTGTTGGGCCCCGCCGGGGCGCTGCTGCTGAACGCGGTGCTGGCCACCTACCTGAACGTCTACTACACGGACGTGCTGAACCTGACCCCCCTCTGGGGCGGCGTGTTCCTCACGGTCTTCCCCATCGTCTCGAAGATCATCGACGCCGTCACCAATATCGTCATGGGCCAAATCATCGACCGGACCCGGACCCGTGAGGGCAAGGCAAGGCCCTGGCTGTTCCTGTCCGCCTTTTTGGTGCCGCTGACGGCGGTGCTCCTGTTCACCGTGCCGGAAAGCAGCGACACCGTGAAGGCCCTGTGGGTCATGATCTCCTATAACCTCTTCTACTCCTTCGCCTACACCATCTTCAACATGTCCCACGGCCTCATGGTGCCCCTCAGCACCCGCAACGGTACCGACCGGGGCGGCCTCTCTGTGTTCAACCAGATCACCACCATCATGATGAGCGGCATCCTGGTGGCCCTGGTGTTCCCCATGGTCATCATGCCCATGATCGGCGTGGATAAGTCGAAATGGATCACCCTCATGTCCATTCTGGCCATCGTGACTTTGCCCCTGACCGTCCTCGAATACTTCTTCACCAAGGAGCGCATCACGGCGGAACTGGGGGAGCCGACAGAGCAGAGCAAGCTGTCCTTCGGTGCGCAAATGAAGCTCCTGTTCAGCGATCGCTATATGCTGATCATCTACGGCTATTTTCTGGTCACCACCATTGGCACCATGTTCAAAAACCTTGGCCTTGTGTACTACTGCAACTACGTGCTGGGCACCTATAACGACGGCATCACCCAGATGCTGGTCTCCGTCATCGGCGGCATTCCCATGGGTATCGGCATCTTCGCGGTGTGGCCTCTGGCCAAAAAATACGGCAAGCGAAACGTCACCATGATGGGCTGCGCGCTCATCACCATCGGTTCTTTGATCTGCTGGATGTTCCCGACGAATATGGTGGTCGTGCTCATCGGCCAGTTCATCAAAAACACCGGCGGCCTGCCCGGATCCTACGTGTTCATGGCTCTGTTCGCGGACTGTCTCGATCACATGGAATGGAAATCCGACCTGAGGATCGACGGCGCGGCTATGTCCATCTATAACATCATCGCCGTTGCCATGGTGGGCGTCATGACCGGCGTGTTCAACTGGATGTTAGCCAAGGCAGGGTATCTCGCGCCTTTCACCGCTAAGAGTGTAGCCGAGGCGGGACAGATATTGGCTCAAAACAGCTGGACCGCTCAGGTGGCTCTGGACAGCCTGAAAAGCTCGGCGGACGGAGTGATGACCGTAGCCCTCGCCCAGCCCCACAGCGTCAACTGGGTCATCACCTTCGCCTTCGTTGGCCTGGAGGCCTTTACGAGCGCCGTCGCTTTCTGCCTCCTGTTCTTCCTGAACGTGGAGAAGGACCTGCCCCGGAAGCAGGCCGAGATCAAGGCCCGGCACGAGCAGCAGCAGGAGGCATGACATGAATCCTATCCGTTTGAAAACCGAGCATCTCTTCGATCCCCTGGGCATCGACGTGCAGCGACCCCGGCTCATGTGGAACTGTGAGGGGGGCGTAAAGCAGAGGGCCTACGAGATCGTCACCGAAAAGTGGCAGTCCGGCAAGGTGGAGAGCGACGAGATGCACGCCATTTACCCCCTGCCCCTTACGAGCCGGGAGCTGGTCGTCTGGAAGGTCCGCCTGTGGGACGAGAACGACGTGCCCGGAGACTGGACCGAGGCCTCCTTTGAGATGGGCCTGTTGGAAAAAATCGATTGGACCGCCCAATGGATCTCCGGCGACTACCGGCCCAACAAGAAGGAGCGGTATCCGGTGGACTGCTTTAGCAAGGCCTTTGCGCTGGACAGGCCCGTGGCCGCCGCCCGGCTCTACGCCACCGCCTGCGGCCTCTATGAAGCGAAACTGGACGGGCAGCGGGTGGGAAACTTCGTCATGGCCCCCGGGTACACGGACTATACGAAGCGCATCCAATATCAGACCTACGATGTGACGAGCCTGCTCCATGAAGGCGAGAACGAGCTCACGGCCCAGCTGGCCGACGGCTGGTTTAGGGGGAGCTGCGGCGCTTGGGGGCTGAAGAACCAGTACGGCGCCGAAACCAAGCTCCTGCTGCAATTGGAAATCACCTTCGCCGACGGCAGCCGCCAGATGATCGGCACGGATTCCTCCTGGGCCTGGTCCAACGACGGTCCCATCCGCCAGGCCGACAACAAGGACGGCGAGATCGTGGAAGCCTTCCGCGCTCCCTCCTACCGGGGCAAGGCCAAGGTCACGAAGCACAGCGTGACGCCCACGGCCTCCAACAACGTGCCCGTCACGGAGCACGAGACCTTCCATCCCGTGATCACCGCCGCCCCCAACGGCAGAAAGCTGTTGGATTTCGGCCAGAACATGGCGGGCTACGTCCGCTTCTCTCTGAACGCCAAATTGGGCCAGCGGATGATCTGGCGCTTCGGCGAGATGCTGGACGAGAAGGGCAACCTGACCCAGCGGAACATCCAGCTCTCCCGCAAGGGCTACACCACCCCCCTGCAGCGGATCGACTACACCTGCGGCGAGGGCCTGAACGAATACAGCACCGCCTTCGCAATTTTCGGCTTCCGGTACGCCGAGGTGGAGGGGGACGTGGAACTGGACCCGGCGGCCGTTGAGGCCGTGGCGGTGTATTCCGATTTAGAGCGGACAGGCGACTTCTCCTGCTCCCATCCGCTGCTCAACAAGCTCTTCGAGGCCACACTCTGGTCCGCCAAGGGGAACCACCTGGACATCCCCACGGACTGCCCCACCCGGGAGCGCCACGGCTGGACCGGCGACGCCCAGCTGTTCTTCACCACCGCCGCCTACCTCTTCGACTTCGCGCCCTTTGCGAAAAAGTATCTCCACGACGTTTTTGACTGGCAGCGCAGGAACGGGCGGCTCCCCCATATCGTCCCCGACGGCGGCGCGGACTTCTATATGTGGACCATGAACGGCTCCGTGGGCTGGTCCGACGTGGGGGTCCTGATCCCCTGGCGGTACGCCGAGATCTTCCAGGACGACGCCATCCTGCGGGAGTTCTACGACGGCATGGCCAAATACGCCCGGTTCATGGAGAGCCGCTGCGGCAAGAACATGCCCCTCTTCGCCGAGAACATCAAGCTGAGCCCCGAGGCCAGGAGGTATTTCGTCAACCAGGGGCAGAGCTACGGCGAGTGGGCCGAGCCCGCGGACGTGGACGGCGGCTTCCACTGGCAGGACTTTGTGGCCCCCCATCCCGAGGTGTCCACAGCCTACACCTGCTACGTGCTGGGGCTCATGGCCAAGATCGCCCGGCGGCTGGGCCACGAGGAGGACGCCAAGGAGTTTCAAACCTATTCCGACGGCTGCAAGACCGCCTACCGGGAGCTGGTCGAGACAGACGCCTACTCCCTGGACACGGACCGGCAGGCCCGATTGGTGCGGCCCCTGTCCTTCGGCCTCCTGGACGAGGCGCAGACGGCCTATGCGAAACAGCGGCTCATAGAGGCCCTGGAGCACTACCGCTGGCGGCTGGGCACGGGCTTCCTCTCCACGCCCCTGATCCTCTACGTGCTGGCGGATATTGACCCAGAGGCCGCCTATACACTCCTGGAAAACGAGGAGGTCCCGGGCTGGCTCTCCATGCCCAAGGCCGGGGCCACCACCATCTGGGAGGCCTGGGAGGGCCCCAACAGCAAGTCCGGCGGCATCGGCTCCCTGAACCATTATAGCAAGGGCGCCGTGGTGGAATGGCTGTTCACCGCCATGTGCGGCATCCGGGTCGCCGGCGAGAACCGGTTCACCGTGAAGCCCCTGCCCGGCGGGAGTTTGACCCATGCCCAGGCCAGCTACACCAGCGTCTTCGGCAAGATCACCAGCAAATGGGAGAAGCAGGACGGGAAGATCACCTATACCGTGGACGTGCCCGCCAACTGCGAAGCGGATATCGTCCTGCCCTCGGGCCGCACCGAGACCGTGGGCGCGGGGCTCCACCGGTACACGGAGGGATAAACCGTACTTTACGGCGTCTGCCCGACGGGGTATACTGCAAGCATAGGGTTTTCTATCATGGAGAATGAAGCATTATCTTGCCATCGACATCGGCGCCTCCTCCGGCCGGCATATCGTGGGCTGGCGGGAAGGCGGCGAGCTGCGGACGGAGGAGGTCTATCGCTTCCCCAACGGCGTCAACGAGCAGGACGGGCACCTCGTTTGGGACGTCGACGCCCTGCTCGCCCATGTGAAAGCGGGCATCCGGGCAGCCCGGGCGAAGTTTGAGATCGAAAGCCTGTCCATCGACACCTGGGGCGTGGATTATGTGCTGCTTCGGGGCGAGGAGACGGTGTACCCCGTCTACGCCTATCGGGACGGGCGGACGAAGGCGGCCATCCCGCAAGTGCATGAGAAGATACCGTTCGGGGAGCTCTACCGCCGCACGGGCATCCAGTTCCAGCCCTTCAACACCATCTATCAGCTGTACGCCGATCAGCTGGCCGGGCGGCTCACCGAGGCCACGGATTTCCTTATGATCCCGGAATACCTCATGTACCGCCTTTGTGGCGTCAAGAGCCATGAGTACACCAACGCCACCACCGGCGGCATGGTCAGCGCCGAAACGGAAGAGTTTGATCCGGAGATCGTCCGGGCCCTGGGATTGCCGGAACACCTGTTCCAAAGGCTGCAGCCGCCGGGTACGGTGATCGGCGCATATGAGGGGATCAACGTGGTCCTCTGCGCCACCCACGACACCGGCTCCGCCGTGGAGGGCATCCCCATGGAAGACCCGGGGTGTCATCCTGAGCAAAGCGAAGGATCTCTGAACGCCCCCTACATCTCCTCCGGCACCTGGTCCCTTTTGGGGGTGAAGACCCCCAAGCCCCTCACCGACCAGGCCTCCCGGGCCGCCAACTGGTCCAATGAGGGGGGCGTAGGCTACAACCGGTACCAGAAGAACATCATGGGCATGTGGCTGGTGAATCGCTTGCGGGCGGAGCTGTGCCCGGACAAACCCTGGGGGGAGATCGTCAGGGAAGCGGAGGAAAGCGTTTTCGCCGAGACCGTGGACGCCAACGCCCCCATCTTCCTGGCCCCGGAAAACATGGCGGCGGCCTTCGACGGGGCCCTGACGAAGAAGCCCCAAACCATCGGCGACTATTTCCGCTGCGCCTACCGGTCGTTGTCCCTTTCCTATAAAACGGCCATAGAGGAATTGGAGCGCAACACGGGGAGAACCTATGATAAACTGTATATCGTGGGCGGCGGAGCCAAGAACGGATTTTTGAACCGCCTCACGGAGGAAGCCACCGGCAAACAGGTCATCGCCCTGCCCATAGAGGCCACGGCGTTGGGAAATCTGAAAATACAAATGGAGGCAGAAGCATGAGCTATCAGGAAGCAACGAAGAAGTACGCCGCCTACGGCGTGGACGTGGAAAAAGCCATGGACCGGCTGAAGACCGTGCCCGTGAGCCTGCACTGCTGGCAGGGGGACGACGTGCGGGGCTTCGACACGGACCCGACGAAACCTCTGACCGGCGGCATCCAGACCACCGGCAACTACCCGGGCCGGGCCCGGACCCCCGAGGAGCTGATGGCAGACCTCGACAAGGTCCTGAGCCTGATCCCCGGCACCCCCAAGATGAACCTCCACGCCAGCTACGCCATCTTCGAAGACGGCCAGTGGGCGGACCGGGACCAGCTGGAGCCCAGGCACTTTGAAAAGTGGGTCCGGTTCTGCAAGGAACGGGGTCTCGGCTGCGACTTCAATCCCACCTTCTTCTCCCACCCCAACTGCGACCCGTTGACCCTGTCCAGCCCCAACGAGGCCACCCGGAAGTTCTGGATCGACCACGGTCGGGCCTGCATCCGCATCTCCACCTATTTGGCGGAGGAATTGGGTCAGCCCTGCGTCATGAACATCTGGACCGGCGACGGCTTCAAGGACGTGCCCGGCGATCGGCTGGGGCCCCGGGTCCGGTATAAGGAGAGCATCGACGCCATTTTGAGCGAGCCCTACGACTTCAAGAAGGTGAAGCCCTGCATCGAAAGCAAGGTATTCGGCATCGGCGTGGAGGCCTACACCGTGGGGAGCGGCGAGTTCGCCCTCTCCTACGCGGCCATGAACAAGGACCTCTGCATCCCCCTGATGGACAACGGCCACTACCACCCCACGGAGGTGGTCTCGGACAAGATCCCGGCCCTGCTCACCTTCTTCCCGGAGATCGCCCTCCATGTGACGCGGCCCATCCGCTGGGACTCGGATCACGTGGTCCTCTTCGACGACGAGACGCGGGAGATCGCCCGGGAGATCGTGCGCTGCCGGGGTCTCGAGGGCCGGGTGCACATCGCATTGGACTACTTCGACGCCAGCATCAACCGCATCTCCGCCTGGGTCACCGGCTACCGGAACCTGCAGAAGGCCCTGCTGTTCGCCCTCTTACAGCCCAACGATGAACTGAAGAAGCTTCAGGACGGCGGCGACCTCACCAAGCTCATGGTCCTGCAGGAGGAGCTCAAGACCCTGCCTTTCGGGGACGTGTGGGACGAGTACTGCCGGCGCTGCGGCAAGCCCGCGGACGGGGAATGGTTCCAGGAGATCGAGACCTATGAAAAGGAAGTATTGGAGGCGAGAGCATGAAGGACATTCTGACTGCACCCTGGATGGTGGAGATGATCCGCACCCCCACGAACATGTACGATCACGGCTGGGATGAACGGAACGGCGGGAATATCAGCCTGCTGCTGGACGAAGCCGATGTGGCGGAATACCTGGACCCCGCCCAGGTCCTGCGCACCATCCCCACGGGCTTTGAAGCCCCCGCATTGGAAGGAAAGTATTTCCTGGTCACCGGAACGGGCAAATACTTTAAGAACGTACAATACGCGCCGGAAGTGAACCTGGGCCTGGTCCGCCTCACGGAGCGGGGCACCCAGGCGGAGCTTCTCTGGGGTTACGAGGACGGGGGCAAGTTCACCTCCGAATTCCCGGCCCATATGATGAGCCATGTGGCCCGGCTGAGGGTCGATCCTGCCAATCGGGTGGTCATGCACTGCCACCCCGCCAACCTGTTGGCCATGACTTACGTCCACGATCTCGACGAGCGGGCCTTCACCCGGACCCTGTGGCAGATGTGCACGGAGTGCATCGTGGTGTTCCCGGACGGGGTGAACGTGCTCCCCTGGATGCTCTGCGGCACCAACGAGATCGGCGAAGCTACGGCCGAGAAGATGGAGACCGCCCGGCTGGTCGTCTGGGCCCAGCACGGCATCTACGGCGCGGGGAAGGACCTCGATGAAACCTTCGGCCTGATCGAGACCGCGGAGAAGGCCGCCGAGATCTATATGAAGATCGCCCACCTGCCCCGGGTCAACACCATCACCGACGCGCAGATGCACCTGTTGGAGCAGCGCTTCGGCGTCAGGGGCCGAGACGGGTATCTGGACTAAGGAAATAAGGAGGCTGCTATGAAGATTTTCATGATCGGCGGGACGGGCCTGCTGGGCTCCGAAGCCGCCAGGGAACTGATCGCCCGGGGCCATGAGGTCTCCTCCCTGGCCCTGCCGCCGCTGCCCACGGGGGCGGTGCTGCCCCCCGAGATGAAGATGGAGTTCGGCAACTATCTTGAGATGAGCGACGAGGAGCTCAAAGCACATCTCACCGGCTGCGAGGCCTTTGTCTTCGCCGCGGGCGTGGACGAGCGGGTGGAGGGCCCGGCCCCCATCTACGACCTGTACAAGAAATACAACATCGACCCCGTGAAGCGGCTACTGGCCCTCTGCCGGGACTGCGGCGTGCAGCACGTGGCCATCTGCGGCTCCTACTTTTCCTACGCCGCCAAGAAGTGGCCGGAGAAGGAGCTGACCCGCTGGCACCCCTATATCCAAAGCCGCATCGACCAGGAGGAGGCTGCCATGGCCTTTGCCAAGGATTTGGACGTGGCCGTGCTGGAGCTCCCCTACATCTTCGGCACCCAGCCGGGCCGCAAGCCCGTGTGGGTGTTCCTGGTGGAGAACGTCATGAGCATGAAGGCCGCCACCTTGTACCCCAGGGGCGGTTCCACCATGGTGACCGTCCACCAAGTGGGCCAGGCCATCGCGGGGGCCATCGAGCGGAACCGGGGCGGCCGCTGCTACCCCATCGGCTGGTACAACCTGACCTGGAAGGAGATGCTGAAGATCGTCCATAAATACCTGGGCGTGCCGGAGAAGCGGATCGTCACCATCCCCAACTGGATGTACGCTATGGGCGGCAAGAAGATCATGAAGGAGCAGGCCCAAAAGGGCATCCAGGGGGGCCTGCACATGGTGAAGTTCACAGACATCATGTGCTCCAATCTGTTCATCGACAAGAGCGAGGGCTGCGAGTTTCTGGGCGTCACCGACGATGACATCGACGCGGCCATCGGCGACTCCATCCTCCTCTGCAAGGACATTTTGGAGAAGAAGACCCAGGTGCTGGGCATGAAAGGTGAATGATATGAGAGTTTTTATGACCGGGGCTGGGGGCGGCATGGGCTTCGAGAGCTTCAAACAGATGCTGCCCGACCTGGGGAAGCTCTATGAGCTGGTGCTCCTTCTGCGGGACAGCGAGAAAAACCGGAAGCTCTTCGCGCCCTATATGGACACAAAGGGGCTTACCATCCATTGGGGCGACCTGTTGAATAAGGAAGACGTGGCCGCTTGTATGAAAGGAGCCGATATCGTCCTGCACATCGCGGCTTTCGTATCCCCTCAGGCGGACTACTACCCCAAGAAGGCCATGGCGAACAACTACGGCTCCACCCGAAACCTGATCGAAGCCATCCAAAGCCTGGGCCAGAACGACAGCACCCGCTTCGTCTACATCGGCACCGTGGCGGAGACCGGGGACAGGATGCCGCCCATCCACTGGGGAAGGGTCGGCGACCCCATCAAGCCCAGCATGTTCGACTACTACGCCGTATCGAAGGTGGCCGCCGAGCGGTATGTCATCGAAAGCGGCCTCACCTATTGGGTGAGTCTCAGGCAGACGGGCATCATCGGCCCCGCCATGGCCAAGATCCGGGACCCCATCCAGTTCCACAACTGTCTGGACAACGTCCTCGAGTACACTTCCGATAGGGACAGCGGACGGGCCATGCGGAATCTCTGCGCATTCGAAGCGGCGGGTACGCTCGACGGCTCGTTCTGGGGCCATATCTACAACATCGGCGGGGGCGAGAGCTGCCGGGTGGACACCTATACCATGTACAGGATCATGTACGGGGAGATCGGCATCAAGAACATCGACTATGTGATCGATCCCAAGGTCAACGCCACCAGGAACTTCCACGGCCAGTACTATCTTGATTCCGACAAGCTGGAAAACTATCTCCACTTTCGGTCGGATAGCATGCAGTATTTCTACGACGCCTATTTGAAGGAGCTCGGCGCCGCCAGGGTCTTCGGGAAGATCATCTGCAAGCTTCCCGGGGGCCAGAAGCTCATGGGCGCCATCATCAAAAGCACCTTCAGCAAGCTCCTGGACGGGGAGCACGGCCCCCGCTACTGGCTGAAGAACGACATGGAGGACCATATCGACGCCTACTGGGGCAGCCGCCGGGCCTGGGAAGCCCTGCCCGAGAAGGCCAGCGAGATGGACCATTTCGCCGATTGGGACAAGGTCATCCCCATCGACCACGGTTACGACGAAACCAAGCCCGAAAGCGAGCTCACCAGGGAAGATATGGCCGGCGCGGCCGCCTTTAGGGGCGGCGAGCTGCTGTCCGAAACCATGCAGACCGGCGATTGGCAGACCAAGCTCACTTTCCGCTGCGCCTTCGGCCACGAATTTGAGGCCAGCCCCCACCTCGTCCTGGAGGGCGGCCATTGGTGCCCGGAGTGCGAGCGCAGGAGCTGGAATTACGGCCGCCGGGCCCAGGTGGACCCCTTCTTCGCCCAGGTCTGGGCTCCCCTCCACGACCCCGACGAGCTCAGGGAATACCCCAAAGCCGTCACGGAGCTGGACGTGCAGTAGCCGTTCGCATCATATCCCGGTCCCCTGGCGATCGGCTCGGGTGGACCAGACCGCATCGTATACACAGCGTGCGAGCGTTGCCGGCAAAAAAGCCGGCTTCGTCTTGACAATAGCGAAGGGATAGCGCTATACTGAGACAAACAGAATAAAATAGTCGGTGCCTTTGCTGCGATTGAAGACAAAGGGTAAAAGGGAAACAGGTGAAAGGCCTGTGCGATCTCGTCACTGTATGCGGAAAAGCTTTTCATGCGTCAAGCACGCAGCCACTGGGAAACCGGGAAGGCGATGAGCAAACTGCCGCCAGCCAGGAAACCTGCCGTCTGTCGGTACGGAAAAGTTATTTTCCAGATCACGAGGGATTGATCGTGTACCATGCTCTCACGTTGGAGCGCTTTCTACACGCAGTCTCTTTGCCGTATGGTAAAGAGCTTTTTTCGTGCCGTGGATGTTGCTGATGATATCTGTGAATATACATCGGGGAACGCCAAGGCGCTCCAAAGAAAGAAGGAGGAACATATGAAAAGAAACATCGCATTGCTCTTGGTCCTCGCCCTGCTGGGCGGCATGATCGCCGCCTGCACCGCTCCGGCCGCAGAGCCGTCGACCCAGCAACCCACGGAAAAACCGGTCGAACAGGTCACGGAAAAGCCCGCAGAGCAGCCAACGGAAAAGCCTGCGGAGCAGCCCGCTCAGACCCCCACTGAAGCGCCGGTCGATCCCGATCAGGCGGCCGCCGATCGGGTCGCCGCCCTCATCGACGCCATCTACGTCCAGCAGCGCACCGACACCACGGATCTGGACTGCGCCGCCGCCAAGGCCGCTTGGGACGCTCTGACCGACACGCAGAAGGCGCTGGTACAAGGCGAGGAAGCCGATCCCGATTTCTTCGGCCGCGACACCGGCGACGCCAGCAAGGACGATCCCCGCAACCGCGATGAACACGGTGCGAACGAGCTGCTGGTGGTGAGCTTCGGCACCTCCTTCAACGACAGCCGCGCCATGGACATCGGCGGTATCGAGGCGGCGCTGGAAGCCGAGTTCCCGGAGTGGTCCGTGCGTCGGGCCTTCACCGCCCAGATCATCATCAACCACGTCCAGGCCAGGGACGGCGAGTTCATCGACAACATGGACCAGGCCCTGGAGCGCGCCGTGAAGAACGGCGTCAAGAACCTGGTCATCCAGCCCACCCACCTGATGCACGGCGCCGAATACGACGAGCTGGTGGGCGTCCTGAAGCAATACGAAGACAAGTTTGAAGCCATCGCCGTGGCCGAGCCCCTGCTGGGCAAGGTAGGGGCGGACGCCTCCGTCCTGAACCGCGACAAACAGACCGTGGCGGAAGCCCTGGTGGCAGCCGCCGTGCAGTCTGCCGGCTTCTCCAGCCTCCACGCCGCAGATAAGAACGGCACCGCCATCGTGCTCATGGGCCACGGCACCTCCCATGATGCCAAGGTGACCTACAGCCAGATGCAGAACCAGATGAAGCAGCTGGGGTATAAGAACGTGTTCATCGGCACCGTGGAGGGCGAGCCCGAGGAGACCGCCTGCGAGGCCGTCATCTCCCGAGTCCTGGTACAGCATGTTCCAGGCCTCCGGCAAGTTCACCGACATCGCCTGCCAGATTGAGGGCCTGGGCCGGATCGAAGCCATCCAGAAGCTCTATGTGGACCATGCTCGGACCGCCGTGTATGCCCTGGCGCCCGCCAATGAGACCGACGCGGAGGCCGGCGCGCGCGTGGGAGAGCTGATCGACGCCATCTATGTTCAGAATCGGAACGATGAAACCGACGCCCTGTGCGCCGCCGCCAAGGCCGCTTGGGACGCTCTGACAGACACGCAGAAGGCGCTGGTACAGGGCGAGGAAGCCGATCCCGACTACTTCGGCCGCGACACCGGCGACGCCGGCAAGGACGATCCCCGCAACAGCAACGGCATCGGTGAAAACGAGCTGCTGGTGGTGAGCTTCGGCACCTCCTTCAACGACAGCCGCGCCATGGACATCGGCGGTATCGAGGCCGCTCTCGAGGCCGCGTTCCCCGGCTGGTCCGTGCGTCGGGCCTTCACCGCCCAGATCATCATCAACCATGTCCAGGCCCGGGACGGCGAGTTCATCGACAATATGGACCAGGCCCTGGCGCGCGCCGTGAAGAACGGCGTCAAGAACCTGGTCATCCAGCCTACCCATCTGATGCACGGCGCGGAGTATGACGAGCTGGTGGCGGCCGTCGAAAAGTATGCCAATCAGATGAATATCGTCGTGGCCGAGCCTCTGCTGGGCAAGGTGGGCAAAAACGCAGCCGAGGTCAATGCCGATAAGGAAGCCGTCGCCCAGGCTGTGGTGGCCGAAGCCGTGAAGAGCGCCGGATTTGAGTCTTTGGAAGCCGCTGACAAAGCGGGCACCGCCATCGTGCTCATGGGCCACGGCACCTCCCATGATGCCAAGGTGACCTATAGCCAGATGCAGAACCAGATGAAGCAGCTGGGGTATAAGAACGTGTTCATCGGCACCGTGGAGGGCGAGCCCGAGGAGACCGCCTGCGAGGCCGTCATC
>CADCMN010000019.1 GCA_902802575.1 uncultured Eubacteriales bacterium
TGGCAGACGCGCACGGTTCAGGTCCGTGTGAAAGCGATTTCATGCAGGTTCAAGTCCTGTTTCCCGCACCAAGCAAATATCCCCCGAATCCTCGGGGGATATTTGCTTACTAAGGATGAGACAGGACTTGAAGGGCGCAGTAGTGAATCGGGCTCCAGTGGAGCACGAGAGCTGCGCCCCGACCAAGCCCGCAGGCGCGAATCAAGTCCTGTTTCCCGCACCAAGCAAATATCCCCCGAATCCTCGGGGGATATTTGCTTACTAAGGATGAGACAGGACTTGAAGGCCGCGGTAGTGAATGAAGCCCCAGTGGGGCTTTAGAGCCGCGGCCCGACCAAGCCCACAGGCGAGAGCAAGTCCTTTTTCCCGCGTATTCGTTATTTCAGATCAATCGCCAATCCCGCACCGCCGCGTCGGCGGTTTCGCACATCTTCTCCCAAGCATCCGCGGAGGGGCCGTCATACACCGCCACGGCATAGAACCCTGCCTTCTTGGCGGTCAGCAGCGCCACGGGGGCGTCTTCATACACCGCCGTCTCGTGAGGAAGGGCCCCCAAACGATTTGCGGCGGCCAGATATGCGTCGGGTTCCTCTTTTCCTTTTCCGATGGTATCGCAGGAGAGAATGAAGGAGAAGAAGGGCATGAGATCCAGTCGGCTAAGGCAAGCGCGGATCAGCGGTTCCGGGGTAGAGGACACGACGCACATGCGGACGCTCTGATCTTTGAGCCGATCCAGCCAGGCCCGGGCGCCGACCTTTTCCTGCACCTCGCTTCGATAGAACTCCGCCATGCGCCCATTTAGCGCGGCGGCGATATCTTCGATAGAATCGTCCAGGGACAGAAGATCCCGAAACAGGGCAGAGGCTTCATAGGTCGTCATGTGCGCGATATGCGTTGCGATGGACTTGGCTGAATCGCCGGCGCCATGGGTCAAAAGAAACTCCGTATACACCCGGTGCCAGCACCCCATGGAATCCACAAGGGTGCCGTCCATATCGAAGATGGCGAAGGGTTTGATGGCTACGTCTGTCGGCATAGAGCGTCCTCCCTTACAGCCAGTTCCCAAAGATGCCGCGGGCGATGGCCTTGCCCAGCTTGCGGCCGATCTTGCTGAGGATAGAGTTTGCGGCGGTCTTGGCCACCTTCTTGGCCGCTTTCCCGGCCTTGCTCTGCTGCTTTTTCTTGGCGGCAGCCGCCTTTTTCTCCTCAGCTTCCTTTTGGGCGGCAGCTTTCTTCTCCTCGGCGGCCTGCTTCTCGGCGGCCTTTTGCTCCGCTTGGGCCAGCTCCGCCTGCAGTTTTGCGTCCGCTTCCTCCTTCAGCTTCTCATAGGCGGAATAGTTGTCCACCGCCTCCTGATAGACGGCAAACAGCGGATCGTATTGCAGGATGCTCTGCCGCGTCTCCTCCCGGGCGGGCGCCATCAGGCTCTGGGGCGGCAGGATGTTGGCCCGCTCCACCATGGCGGGGATGCCTTTTTCATCCAGGAAGGACACCAACGCTTCGCCGGTGCCTAAACTCAGGATCTCCTTTTCCGTGTCCAAGTCGGGATTGACCCTGAAGGAGTTCGCCGCCGCTTTCACCGCCTTCATCTCGGCGGGGGTATAGGCTCTTAGGCCATGCTGGATGCGGTTGCTGAGCTGGGCCAGCACGTCGCCCGGCACGTCGGAGGGGCTTTGGCTCACGAAGTAGATGCCCACGCCCTTGGAGCGTATCAGCTTCACCAGCTGGGTGATCTTCTCCAAAAAGGCCTTAGGCGCGTTTTGGAAGAGCAGATGGGCTTCATCGAAGAAGAATACGGCCTTGGGCTTCTCCGGGTCGCCCACCTCCGGCAATCGCTCGAACAGCTCTGACACCAGCCAAATGAGGAAGGTGCTGTAGATCAGGGGACTGCGGATCAGCTTCGTGCTGTCGAGGATATTCAGCATGCCTCGACCGTCCTCATCCACGCGCAGCAGGTCCTCAATGGAGATGGAAGGCTCCCCGAAGAAGATGCTGCCGCCCTCGTCCTCCAAGCGCAGAAGGGAGCGCTGGATGGCGCCGATGCTCTGGGGGGTCACGTTCCCATAGGTGGTGACGAGGCTGGCCCGGTTGTCGTTGACATAGGTCAGCATGGCCCGAAGGTCCTTGAGGTCGATGAGCTCCAGACCGTTATCGTCCGCCACCCGGTAGACGATGTGCAGAATGCCTGTCTGGACCTCTGTGAGGCCCAGCAAGCGGGAGAACATCAGGGGCCCCATGTCGGACACCTTGATGCGAACGGGGATGCCTTTTTCGCCGAAGATGTCCCAAAAGGCCACGGGGTAGGGCCTGTAGCTCCAGCACTCTCTCAGATCGAACCGGTCGATCCGCTTCTGCATGCCTTCTGAATCCAGTCCCGGTTCCGCAAGGCCCGAAACGTCGCCCTTCACGTCCGCCAGGAACACGGGCACGCCCATATCGGAGAAGCTTTCGGCCAGCACCTTCATGGTCACGGTTTTGCCCGTGCCGGTGGCCCCGGTGATAAGACCGTGGCGATTGGCCATCCGCGGCAGCAGATATATCTTTTTGCCCTGGGCGTTGGCGACATAGGCTTTTGCATCTGAATACATGTCCTTTGACCTCCTGTACATATCCATACCATACTATCATTCTTGCTGCGACGATACAAGGGAAACGAAAAAATATTGTTGTCGGCGAGCGGAATTTACGCTATAATACAGTCGATTAAATTGGAGAAGTATGGGGATGCAGGCAAAGAAGATCGAACCGGAGCGTTTGGAGCGGCAGCAGGGCATAGCCCAAGCGGTTTTTGAACAGATACAGGATAAGAACAAAACCTATTACATCGAGACATACGGCTGTCAGATGAACGTGCGGGACTCGGAGACCATCGCCGGTCTTTTGCAGGGCATGGGGTATTCGCCCTCCGCGACGAAGGAGAAGGCAGACGTGATCCTGTTCAACACCTGCTGCGTGCGGGATCACGCGGAGAAACGTCTCCTGGCCAACATCGGCGCCTTGAAGGAGCGCAAGGAGGAGGATCCGGAGCTGATTATCGGCATCTGCGGCTGCATGATGCAGCAGGCGGACGTATCAAGGAAGGTCATGCGCCGGTTTCCCTTCGTCAATTTCGTTTTCGGCACCAACGTGCTGTGGCGGCTGCCGGAGCTGATGCTCGGCGCTTTGGACGGGGAACGGCTGATCCTCACGGAGGAGGAGGGCTTCGCCGTCTGTGAAGGGCTGCCGGCCCACAGGTCCAATCCTTTCTCGGCCTTCGTCAACATCACCTTTGGGTGCGACAACTTCTGCTCCTATTGCATCGTGCCCTATGTGCGGGGCCGGGAACGGTCCCGAGAGCTGAGCGAGGTGGTCGCCGAGGTCAGCAGCCTCGCTGACCGGGGGATCACGGAGATCACGCTCCTGGGGCAAAACGTGAACTCCTATGGCAAGGGCATGGGCGTGGACTTTGCGGATCTGCTCCATGACGTCAACGCCGTGGACGGCATTCGCCGCATCCGGTATATGTCCAGCCATCCGAAGGACCTGTCGCCCCGGCTCATGGCGGCCATCGCTCAGAACGACAAGGTGTGCCACCACATGCATCTGCCCGTTCAGTCCGGAAGCACGGCGATCCTGGAGAGGATGAACCGCCGATACACCCGGGAAGGGTATCTGCAGCTGGTGGAGGACCTGCGGCGGACGGTGCCGGACATTGAGCTCACCACCGATGTGATCGTCGGTTTTCCCGGGGAAACCGACAGAGATTTTGAGGACACCCTGTCCCTCATGGACGAGGTGGGGTACGCCGCCGCCTTCACTTTCAAATATTCTCCCAGAAAGGGCACGCGGGCTGCAGAGATGGAGGATCAGATCCCGGAGGCCATCAAGAAGGAACGATTGAAGGCTCTGAACGAGCTGCAGGCGAAAAAGACCGCCGAGAACAACCAAAAGTACTTGGGACACAGAGGAGAGGTGCTGGTGGAGGGATTCGACAGGCGGCAGGAAACCATCCTCTTTGGGAAGCTGGACACGTTCAAGATGGTCTATTTCCCGGGGGACGAGGGATTGTTGGGGACTTATCAGACCGTGCAAGTCACGGAATGTGCGCGAAACTCCCTGTTGGGAAGAATGGAGTAAAAGGATATGGAAGAAAAGAAAAAGGGCATGCTGGATGTGCTCTCTGCCGACGAGATCCATCGTTACATGAAGGCGCGGCGGGCTGTCAACGACGATACGGAGCTGGCCGCCATGGTGAAGGAATACGAAGAAGGCAGCGACAGATTGGTAAAGATGATCCAAACGGAAGGATATGATGCAGACGAAGCCGTGCGCCTGAGCAACGATATGGATTACATCGGCTTCGTGCTGAGCCAGAATCCCCTGATCGTGGAGCTGCGGGCAGCCTACAAGGCCATGAACGAGTACCTTGCTTCCGTCAAGGGGACCGTTACCTTCTCCTGCGGCGGGAATTGTTCGACCTGCGCCGAAGGGTGCGCCGCAAAACCGGAACAGAAAGACGGGGAAGCATGAAGATCGTAGAGGGCATGTCGCCCATGATGCGTCACTACCTGCAGATGAAGGAGCAGTATCCCGACTGCTTCCTGTTCTATCGGCTGGGTGATTTTTATGAGATGTTCTTCGAGGACGCCATAGAGGGCAGCAAGATCATGGAGCTGACGCTGACGGGCCGGGATTGCGGCCTGAAGGAGCGGGCGCCCATGTGCGGCGTGCCGTACCACAGCGTGGACACCTATGTCCAGCGGCTCATCAGCCGAGGGTACAAGGTGGCGATCTGCGAGCAGATGGAGGACCCGGCCCTGGCCAAGGGGCTGGTGGATCGGGCGGTGATCCGGGTCATCACGCCGGGCACGGTCATCGAAGAAAAGCTCCTGGACGCGGGAAAGAACAACTACATCCTGTCCGTCTGCGCCAGCCGGAATGTCTATGGCTACGCATACGCCGACGTGTCCACCGGCGAGTTCAAAGCCGGAGAGATACGGGAGCAGGAACCTGAGACGGCGCTGCTGAACGAGATCGACCGTATCGCGCCCATCGAATGCGTGGCCAACGAGGCCGTCTTTGAACAGGAATATCTGAAAAAACGGCTGCAGGGTCTGTGCTATCTGGAGAAACAGCCGGACAGCATCTTTCAGCCGGCGCGGGCGGCGGAGGTTTTGAAACAGCATTTCGACGTATCCTCCCTGGACGGCTTCGGCTGCGCTCAGCTGCCGCTGGCGGTTTCGGCGGCCGGCGCCCTCATGCAGTATCTGGAAGACACGCAGAAGAACGGCCTGAGCCATATACGCCGCCTGTCCGTCATCAACCGGTCGGAGTATATGCAGCTGGACAGCAACACCCGGCGGAATCTGGAATTGACGGAGGGGATCCGCACCGGCATCGGCAGCAAAAACACCCTCCTGTATCTGCTGGATCAAACCAAGACCGCTATGGGACGCCGGATGCTGCACAACTGGATCGACAGCCCGCTGCAGGATCTGCAGGCCATGGAAGCGCGTCAGGATGCCGTGGAGGAGCTGTTCGACAACACGGTCCTGCGGGCAAAGCTCAGGGAACACCTGGACAAGATCTACGACATCGAGCGGCTGTGCTCCAAGATCGCCTATGGGACCATCAATCCGCGGGATTGCATCGCCCTGTCCCGGTCCCTGCGGCAGATCGGCCCGGTGTTGGACGTGATATCGGATTGCACATCTTCTGATCTTGCCGCCATACGCCGAGAGCTGGATCCCATGGAGGACACCATCGATCTCATTGATCGGGCCATCGCCGACGATCCGGCCCCCAATCTCAAGGAGGGCGGCGTGATCCGGACCGGCTACAGCCAGGAGGTGGACGAGCTTCGGGATATCTCCGGCAACGCCAAGAAATGGCTGGACGACGTGCTGACCCGGGAGAGGGAGAGCACGGGCATCAAAAATCTGCGCATCGGCTTCAACAAGGTGTTCGGATACTTCCTGGAGGTGACCAAATCCTTCGTCGGCCAGGTGCCCTACTATTATCAGCGCAAGCAGACCCTGACCAACGCCGAGCGGTATATCACCCCGGAGCTAAAGGACATCGAAACCAAGATCCTCACGGCCAACGATCGCCTCATCAAGCTGGAGGCGGAGCTGTACAGCGAGATACGGGAGCAGCTGCTCCCCCAGACGGGACGGCTGCAGAAGAATGCGCAGCTCATCTCTGAGCTGGACGTCTATGCTTCCTTCGCGCAGGTGGCGGTGACGAACCGCTATGTGCGCCCCCATATGACGGCGGACGGCGTCATCTCCATTCGCAACGGCCGGCATCCGATCGTGGAGCGGAGCTTGCACGACGGCTTCATCCCCAACGACGTGCTGCTCGACAGGGATGAGAATCGGCTGCTCATCATCACCGGCCCCAACATGGCCGGAAAGAGCACCTATATGCGCATGACGGCGCTCATCACCCTAATGGCGCACATGGGATGCTTTGTGCCTGCCGAGGAAGCTCATATCTGCCTGGTGGACCGCATCTTCACGCGCATCGGTGCCAGCGACGATTTGTCCAGCGGGCAGAGCACGTTCATGGTGGAGATGAGCGAGGTGGCCAATATCCTCAACAACGCCACGCGGGACAGCCTTCTGATCTTGGATGAGATCGGCCGGGGCACCAGCACATATGACGGCCTGTCCATCGCCTGGGCGGTGTTGGAGTTCATCGCGGCTGAGGAGACCTGCGGCGCCAAGGCCCTCTTCGCTACTCATTATCATGAGCTGTCCGAGCTGGAAGGGCGGCTCAGCGGTGTGAAGAATTATCGCATTTCCGTCAAGGAGATCGGGGAGGACATCCTGTTTCTAAGAAAGATCGTTCGGGGCAGCGCCGATAAGAGCTTCGGTGTCCAGGTGGCCCGGCTGGCGGGCATCCCCGATACCGTCATCGCCCGGGCGGGTCAGATCCTGCGGGAGCTGGAGAACACCGACATGGCGACGATGCATACGAAATCCGGCATAAAAACGGTGGATAACCAAGAAATATCCGTGGATAAGTCGGAGAAACCTGTGGATAACCCGGTGGATAACGCCATATTGGCGGATCTGAAGGCGTTGAACCTGGAAAACATGACGCCCATGATGGCGCTGCAGAAGCTCTATGCCTATCATGACGCTTACAAGGAGGACTAAGCTATGCTCATCAAGGTTTTGCCGCCGTCCTTAGCCAACCAGATCGCCGCCGGCGAGGTGGTGGAGCGGCCTGCCTCCGTGGTCAAGGAGCTGGTGGAAAACGCCCTCGACGCGGGGGCCACAGCGATCACCGTGGACATTCAGGATGGGGGATTGAGCTTCATTCGCGTCACGGATAACGGCAGCGGCATAGAACCGGAGGATTGTCCCACGGCTTTTTTACGGCACGCCACCAGCAAGATCAGCACTCAGGAGGACCTATCGGCCATCGGCACCTTGGGGTTTAGGGGCGAAGCTTTGGCGTCCATCGGCGCCGTATCCCTGGTAACTTTGACCACTCGGGTGAAGGGTGGAGCATGGGGCACCCGCCTCGTCTTTGACAACGGGCAGCTTCTGTCCAGCGAAGCCTGCTCCTGTGTGTTCGGGACCACCATTCAGGTGGACAATCTCTTTGCCAAAGTCCCGGCGCGGCTGAAATTCATGCGTTCTCCTCGTTCCGAAGCCAGCTATATCGGCGATTTTATGGCCAGAGCCATTCTGGGACGTCCGGATATCGCCTTTCGGTTCTTGAGCAACGGCAAATGCGTCTATGAAACCTATGGAGGCGGAAACCTGAAGGACGCGATCTTTTGCATCTACGGAGCCCAGATCACGGATCGGCTGCTGCCAGTGGCTTTTGACAACGGCTATGTGCGGCTGGAGGGCTTTATCGGGAATCAGGAGATCTCACGCCCCAATCGCTCCATGGAGACCCTGTTCGTCAACGGGAGATATATTCGCTCCATCGGCCTCTTTTCCGCCATTCAGAAGGCCTACGATACCCGCATGATGGCGGGACGATATCCCTTTGCGCTGATCAACATCTCCATCGCCAGGGCAGAGGTGGACGTGAACGTCCATCCGGCGAAAACGGAGATCCGTTTTGTGGATCAGCCTCGGGTGGAGTATGCCGTGACCTCGGCTTGCGCTCAGGCTTTGCGCCAGCCCGTGATCCCTCACGTCAGGTTGCCGGAGCAGCCGAAGCCCCAGGCACCGGCGATTACGGAAACAGCCGCGGAGACCCCGGGCCCCAAAGAGGGATCAACTCCCTTTTCTCCCCATGTTTACTATGCGGATGTAGCAAAATCGGAAAAGCCCGCCACAAATTATACGGAGGCCTACAAGCGGCAGGTGGTCGTGCCGCCGCGGTCGGTTTTGAAGGAAAGCAGCGTAGGATACGCCTACAATACGTTCCCTAAGAAGACGGACCAGACCCCGAAACCATCGGGCGTGGAGGTGTTCGCCGTGGCCGGTTCCCCAAAGCCGACGCCCCCGGCGGAGCCGAAAACGGCGACGCAGGACGCGCTGCCCTTAGACTTCACCGTCAACATCATCGGCTGCGCGTTCAACACCTATTGGATCGTTCAGCACGACGACGATCTCTTTCTCATCGACCAGCACGCCGCCCACGAACGGCGCCTGTATGAGGAGTATGCCCAGCGGGAAGTGGCGGCGGCGTCCCAGGAGCTGTTGATCCCTCAGCTGCTCACGCTGCAGCCGCGGGAGTTCGAGATGATCCAATCCTGGCAGGCGGAGCTGGAGGAGCTGGGCTATCGCTTTGAAAGGGTGGGCGCTCTCAGCGTGAATCTGACCGCCGTGCCGGTATTGAACGGGATCACCTTTGACGGAGAATCCCTGCATGAAGCCGTCAACGCCATCGGTGAGGCGGGCAGGAACGTCCCCAAAGCCCTGGTCCGGGAAAGGATGATCTATGCTTCCTGCAAACATGCGGTGAAGGGGGGAGAACCGCTGCATGAGGAGGAGATCGTCAGCCTGCTGCGGACCTATGTGGAGAAGGGGATACCCCTGACCTGTCCCCACGGAAGGCCTGTGGTGGCCCGCATTTCCCGGCGGGACATGGAAAAGATGTTCAAACGCATCCTATGAAGCCGCTGCTGTTGATAGTGGGGCCCACGGCCTGTCATAAAAGTGAAACGGCTCTGCGGCTGGCAGAGCGTTGGGGCGGGGAGATCCTGTCCGTCGATTCCGTGGCCGTCTATCGTGGCATGGACATCGGTTCCGCCAAGCCCACGGCCCAGGAGCGGCAGCGGGTGCCCCATCATCTGATCGACATCGCCGATCCCGACGATACCGATTTTTCTGTGGCGGCCTTTCAGCAGGCGGCGGACGCGGCGCTGAAGGACCTGGAGGATAGACGCGTGCAGCCCATCCTGGTGGGCGGCAGCGGTCTGTACTGCGACGCGGTGCTGGAGGATATGGGATACGCCCTGCCTGCCGATAAGGCCCTGCGCAGCCGGCTGGAGGCGGAATATGACGCTGATCCGGGGGCCTTCTTTGCGCAGATGGCAAAGGACGACGGCCCCTCCGGCCAAAAGCTCCATATCAACGACAGGAAACGGGTGGTCAGAGCGCGGGAGGTGTTCCTGCTCAGCGGAAAGCCCTTTTCTTCCTTCAATCGGGCATATATGGCCGCCCAGCGGCAGGACCGCTATCCGGCGGTCCGCGTGGGCCTGATCATGCCCCGGGAACAGCTGTATGCCAGGATCGATCAGCGCGTGGACAGCATGATGGCCCAAGGGCTGTTGGACGAGGTGGCGGAGCTGGCCGCCAGGGGATATGATCGGCAGCTGCCCGCCATGCAGGCCATCGGGTATGCGCAGCTCTTTGCCTATCTGGCGGGGGAGGTATCCCTCGACGCGGCGGTGGAGGCCATCAAACGCGCAACCCGTCAGTTCGCCAAGCGGCAGCTGACCTGGTTTCGGCGGGACGAGCGCGTCCGCTGGTTCGACTGTGAACACTATGAGGAAGCGTACCGCGGGATAGAGCGGTATGCGAAGGAGACGGTATATTCATGATAGATGTGTTGGAAATGATCCGATCGGCGGAACAGCGGCTGCAGCCGGCATTTGCCCGATTGGAGGATATGGCTCTGGCCAACGAAAAGCGGGTGCTGGACGCCTTTCGGGCGGAGGCCGTTTCGCCCCGGCATTTTGCGCCCACGGAGGGGTATGGCTACGACGATTTGGGCCGGGACGCCCTGGACAGGGTCTTTGCCCGGGCACTGCAGACGCAGGACGCTTTGGTCCGTCCCCAGATCGCCAACGGGACCCACGCCATCTTCCTGGCGTTGAGCGGCCTTTTGGAGCCGGGGGACGTGGTGTTTTCCGCCACGGGACGGCCCTACGACACCTTGGAGACCGCGGTAGGATTGAGCGGCAGCGAGCCCAACGCCCTGTCCCGCTCCGGCATCGGGTTTCGCATGGCTGCGCTGAAAGAGACGGGGGAGGAGCCCTTCGATCAAGACGCCATTCTCCGGGGGATCACGGATCATCCCGAGGTCAAGATGCTCTATGTGCAGCGTTCCCGGGGGTACGCCTGGCGGGAAGCCGTGTCCGTGGAGAAGATGGGGCCCCTGTTTCAGAGGGTCAAAGCCGCGCGGCCGGACATCATCATCGCGGTGGACAACTGCTACGGAGAGTTTACGGAGGACCGGGAGCCCTCGGCGGCAGGCGCGGACGTGATGATGGGGTCTCTCATCAAGAATTGCGGCGGCGGCATCGCGCCTACGGGCGGATACATCGCCGGTCGAAAGGACCTGATCGAGCGGGTCAGCTATCGGCTGACCGTGCCCGGCTCCGGCCGGGAAGTGGGGTCCTATGCCGCCTCCTATCGGCCGTACTTCCAGGGGCTGTTTTTGGCGCCCCATACGGTGCTGCAATGTTTGAAGACGGCCATGCTCTTCGGCGAGGTCTTCGGGAAGCTGGGCTATGAGGTCATGCCAGCCGGCAATAAGCTCCGGGCGGACATCGTCCAATCCATCCGTTTTCGGGAACCCGGGGAGCTGATCGCATTCTGCAAGGCCGTCCAGCACGCTTCGCCGGTGGACAGCGACGTGACGCCGGAACCCTGGGATATGCCCGGATATACGGACCCGGTCATCATGGCCGCCGGCACCTTCGTCCAGGGCGCCACCACGGAATTGAGCGCAGACGGGCCCATTCGGCCGCCCTTTGCCGTGTACATGCAGGGCAGCCTGACCTATGAGCATGGCAAACTGGCCCTCATGGAAGTCGCTCAGGCGGTAATGGAACAGCGGGAGGCAGGGGAGAGATGAAGAAGTGCATCCTTGGGCTCAAGGCCCTTTGCGACGATTGCGGCGCCTGCGAGGAGGACCGCTGCGAGCTGGATCCCAACAAGCTCTGCGACAACTGTTTCAAGTGCCTGGAGATCACCGAAGCCTATCGGGAGATCCCCATCGGCCGCGTCCTTATGGACGGGGAGGGGGACGGGCTGTACGTGTTGGACCCCAACGAGGGGATGGAGCCGGAGATGGATCTCACGGAAGATCAGGGGGATTCGACGGGGGCTCCGGACGATCTGGACTGGGAGGCGTAGGGTCTTCCCGCAATTTGATATACTTGGTCGCCTGACGCCGCCGTTCCTCCTGGATGGCGGCGTAGTGCTTTCGGGTGGTGTTCACGTCCTTGTGGCCCAGCACGTCCGCCACCAGATAGATATCGCCGCTCTCCTGATAGAGCATGGTACCGTATGTGCTTCTGAGCTTGTGGGGGGTGATCTTCTTCAGGGGGGAGGCAATCCTTGCATACTTCTTGACCAGATTCTCCACGGCCCGGGCGGTGATCCGCTTGCGCTGGAGGGAGAGGAACAGGGCGTTTTCATGGCCGGGCAGAGGTTCCATCGTCTCCCGCTGCTCCAAATAAGCCAGCAGCGCGCCCCGGACTTCGGGTCCAAAGGAAAGCATCTCCTGATTGCCGCCCTTGCGCGTCACCAGGAAGGCGTCGGTGGCGAAATCTACATCGTCCATGTCGATGCCCACCAGCTCGCTGATCCGGATCCCGGTGCCCAAAAACAGGGTCAAAATGGCCGTGTCCCGGACCTTGGTGGCCTGATGAAAGGCCTTTTGCTTCTCGGTGAGGCCGCTGCCGGCCTCGGCGATGTCCAGCAGATCGGCCACCTCGTTGGCTTCCAGGCGGATGATGGCCTTTTCATGGAGCTTGGGGGTGTCCACCAGGGAAGCCGGGTTGTTGCGGATCAGCTCCTGCCTGTGATAATACTTAAAAAACGACCGTATAGCGGACAATTTTCTGGCTTTTGCCCGTTCGTTGTTCTCCCGTTCCCGCTCGTCGTCGCCCACGTAGAGGGTCACATGCTCCAAAAACAACTCGATATCCAAAGCAGTGACGCGATCCAGGTCTTCCAGGGTCAGAGAGGCGGGGGCTTTTCCCTGGAAGGTTTCCACCTGCTCCGTGCAAAACTTGAAAAAGTTTTTCAGATCTATAGCGTATCCGTATCGCGTCAGGATGCTGGTCTGCAATTCCATGGCGCGAAAATACAGACCGGCAAATCTGGGGAGTTCCTGGAGCAGGTTTCTCAGCTTCAGCGTGTAATCTTTTTTCTTTTGAAGAGGGTAGTCGCTCATGATTGTATTCTAAAACAACTATTCGTTAAAGACAAGTTTAACGAATAGTTGTTAACAAAAAAGTAACAGAATGGAGCGGTTTTAGCTCTTTTGGCCCGAAATGACCTTTTGAGCGGCGTCCCGCGCCAGCTTGTCGCAACGGTTGTTGTATTCGTTGTCGGCGTGACCTTTGACCTTATGAAACGTTACGTCGTGCTGCTGCAGCAGCGTCAACAATTCCTTCCACAGATCCTGATTTTCCACGTTGGATTTAGACGCGGTTTTCCAACCGTTCCTTGACCAATTCTCCAGCCACCGTTTTTCCAAGGCGTTGCAAAGATACGCGCTGTCCGTATACAGATCCACCTGACATGGCTCCTTCAGCAGCTTGAGCGCTTCCAAGGCGGCCGTGACCTCCATACGGTTGTTGGTCGTGTTCTCGGCGCCGCCGGAGCTTTCCTTCCGATGCTGCTGATACATCAGGATGCAGCCCCAACCGCCCGGACCGGGATTTCCGGAGCATGCGCCGTCTGTGTAAATGGTGATCTGCTTTTTCATATATTATTTATTCAATATCCTTAATTAATATATTATATTTTAATATAGCTTCGATCTGGAAGTGCTTCACGGCCGCGCCGCACTGGATCGTATTCATTGTATCACTCTTTGCAAGGAATGTCGATATGTTGTCCATGATCCATCGGGCATATTCATCCATCTGTTCCATGGGCACCCCTTTCGTAAGGCCCTCAAAGCACTGACGCGCCGCCGCCATGGACACCGACAGCTCGTTCATAAACTGGATGGCCTGGGCAGGCGTCAAACCTTTTTCGTCGTATCGCAGCGCAAAATCCGTTAATTGGCCCGGTACATTCCGGATCGTTTCCATAGCGCTTTTCATCCGCTGCGCATCGGCGCTCTGCCCGGACAGCGTCACCTGTACGCCGTCTGGATGGATGGAATACGCCGTGTTCTCAAACCCGCTTTGACGGACCTGCTGCTGCACCAGCAGAAGGCTTTCCTGATCGGGATAGGCGGCGGCAAATACGCGGCTGAATCCCTGCTCGTCCTCATAGATATAGCCTGCCGCGCCCATGCTCTGGATGGCAAGGGCTTTGGCGTGGGCTTCCTCCGGGTCCGCATAGGCGCCCATCTGCAGCAGATACCAGGAGGTTTCCGGCAGCTCAAAAACGATTTTATCCATGGCCGGCGAAACGCTGGGCAACGCCTCCAGGGAGTGAGCCATGACGGGACGTTCGGATGGTTCCGGCGTTGTGCTTTTCCCCATGATCCTGGCAAAGACGGGCGTAACATATTGATCCACCAGTTTATCGCCCCAATAGGAAGTGCTGAGCAAAAACACCGCCAAAGCGCAGCAAAGCAGGATAAACACCACCGATCCGCCGGAATATCCTTTTTGGGCCTTCCTGCGTCTGGCATCCAGGGTACGCGACATATGAACTGACCTCCTGTTATATTCTTTGTGAAAGGATATGCCCAGGAGGTTTGATTTGAGAACGGACCGCTTAAAACGCCCTTATTTCGTTTCTTTCTTTTTGATGACTCTATTCTTGAACCGAGGCTTTTCACCCTTTTTATCCTGCCTGAGGACCTCGAAGGGGGCATCCAAAGATTCCTTCTCCTCCGTCTCCTTGCTGCCGGGCTGGTCGCCGGACAGATCGTTGTACACGATGGCCGCGTCGTCCACCGGGCCAAGGGCAATGGCGTTGGAAACATATTTCTTCACGGTGAAGGTGAAGCAGGTCCATTTGCCCACCTCGCTCTTCACGGTGATCTGCTCGTCCAGCTTGTCCATGATCTGCTTGGCGATGGAAAGCCCCAGTCCCGTGCCGCCTTCCTTCCGGGATTTATCCGTTTTGTAGAAGCGTTCGAAGATGTGGACCATATCCTCCGGAGAGATGCCGCAGCCTGAATCCCACACGGAAACGTGGATATCGCTGGCGTCCTGACAGGTGCTGATGCGGATGGTGCCACCCTCCCCGGCATAGCGCATGGCGTTGTCCAGCAGGATCACCAGTACCTGCTCGATGCGGTCGGGGTCGGAGATCACATCCGGCAGATCGTCCTCTATATCCAGCTCCAGATGAATGCCCTTTTGCTGAGCGTTCTGCAGATAACTCTGATAGACGTCGTCGATGAGCTCCCCGATGTTGAAAGTGGTTTTTTCCATATATTCCGTACCGGATTGAAGCCGGGACAGCTGAAGCATATCGGTGATCAGCCGGGACAGCCGCTCCACCTCGTGGAGCATGATCCCGTAATACCGCATTTTGACGGCGTCATCCTTGATCATCCCGTCGGAAAGGGGCTCCAGAAGACCGCGGATGGAGGTGAGGGGCGTGCGCAGCTCATGAGAGATGTTGGCAATGTAATCCCGGCGCATCTTCTCCAGGTTCTCGATCTCCGTCACATCCTTGAAAAGGCCCACCACACCGGTGCAGGCGCCGTTCTCCCCCATCACCGGCACGATGGAGATCCACAGATACTTATCGCCCGGCAAGGTATACCGCAGGGTGTTGGATTCCCGGGTCTCCAAAACGCTGCGGAAGGCTTCCCAGATTTGGGTGTCGGGGATCAGATCGTGAGGCGTTTTCACATCCACAGCGCCGAACATCTTCATCAGCGCCGGGTTGTAATGGGTGAGATTGCCGGTATTGTCCAAAGCCGCCACGCCGTCGGTAAAGCTGGAAAGGATATACCAAAGCTGCCGTTTTTCGCTGTCCAGCTGAAAGATGGTCTGAGAGAGGGCGTCGCTCATGCGGTTCATGGCGCGGGCAAAGATGCCGATCTCTCCATGCACGTTTTCGTTGGCGCGAACGCTGTAATTGCCTCGGGTCAGCTCGATGGCCACCTTGGTCATCTCGCTGATGGGCTTGTTGATCTGCCGGATGCTTGCTAAAGCGATGATGAGCAGCACCGGCACGATGCCGATGCCGAGCAGCCGCAGGGCGGAGTTCAGCTTTCCAAAGGCAATATCGATGTGCTGGATCTCCCGCACGAAGATCAACCCGCCCTCAATGACGTTGTCGCTGCCATACAGAGGCTCGCCCACGGCGATGGCATTGATGTGATTGGTGAGCTGCAGATCCTTTTTGCGGATCTGCTGTCCCTCCAATATGTCGTATTGAACGCTTTGGATATAGGCGTTGCTGTACTCGGCGATGTTGGTGACGGCCTCTATGCCGACGGAGGTATAGTAAAAATAATAGTATTTTACGTCCGCCGTACTGCTCAAAAATCCCAGGGATTTGGAGAAGGAGTTGCGGCTGGAGAACATATCGTCCCGGACCTCATAGATGCCTTTGGCTGAATTCATGACGGAGTCAAGGGAATCCAGCTCCAGCTCAATGTAGGTTTTCCGGCCGAAATAGGAATAAGCTCCCAGGATAGCGATATCCGCCAGGAGCAACACCAATACGAATAATGCGAGAGTTCTTCGGAACAAAACGCCCTTCATTGCGGATCATTCCAGCTCGAATTTATAGCCGACGCCGTAGATGGTCTTGATGCTCCATCCCAGACCTGCTGAATCCAGCTTGGCTCTCAGGCGTTTGATGTGGGTGTCCACCGTGCGGGTCTCGCCGGCAAAATCATAGCCCCAAACCTTGGAAAGCAAGGTATCCCGGGTAAAGACGTGGCCAGGATTGGAGGCCAGCAGAAACAGGATCTCGATCTCCTTGGGGGTGCAGATGACCGGTTCGCCTCTGAGCAGGACCGTATAGCTGTTGAGATCGATCAAAAGACCGTTGTGCTGGATCACGTTTTTCCCGGAATCTTCCCCTGCGGGATGGTTCTCCGTGCGGCGCAGGATCGCCTTGATGCGCGCCACCACCTCACGGGGACTGAAGGGCTTGACGATATAGTCGTCGGCGCCCAGCTCCAGGCCTACGATCTTGTCCACTTCCTCGCCCTTGGCGGTGAGCATGACGATGGGGACCTGACTGGTTTTACGGATCTCCCGACATACATCGATGCCGGATTTGCCGGGCATCATGATATCCAGCACGCAAAGGGAAACGGAGCTGTCCGCCGCAGCGACGGCCGTTATGCCGTCATAACAATCCACCGTTTTGAATCCCTCAGCTTCCAGATATATCTTTAACGACTCGTGTACGATGGGATCATCGTCTGCGATCAAAATTTTCGTATCCATATACTGCCTCCTTGCGTTTTTCAGCACATATTATATCATACTTGAAAAAAATGGGAAGAAGGAACAAGCGTTTTTACGCAAACCGTTTGCATCCTTGACACATTTGTCAATTCTCCAGGCTGCGGATCCGATCGAAAGCCGCCTGCAATGCAGCGGTGGCTTCCTCTACGTCCGCGATGGTATTTGCCGCAGCGGCGATGCCGATCAGGTTGGCCAGTTCGCTCCGATCCCCGCTGTCAATGTCCGATGCGCCGGACAGGTATTCGGTCACCTGACGGATCAGTTCATCCCGGCTGGCCTTGGCCGCGGAAAGGCTTTCCGCCAAATTGCAGACCGGAAGGCTGTTGATGAACGCCTCCGGCGTCTTATCCGTGCGTACATAGGTTTTCCCGAAGATTTTCGACAGTACTTCATCCGACAGATCGAAGAACATGGAATCGGGACGGATCAGCACATAGGTCACATCCTCCACCGACTTGGGATCGCAATAGGCCCCGGCGCGGCAGCCGCTGTCCCGACAGATGCTGACGGTCACGTGCATATCGCAATAGTCCGTGGGGACGGAATCATAGTCGAACCAATCGGTCACCAGCGTGAATTTCTTTCCGGTGGCCTGATACTTGATGCATCCGGGAGAGGCCAGGCGGCCGGAAACGGGACAGACCGTTCGCTGGACCATGCCCAGCATGGTGGTGTTTTCATTGATGATGGGCCTGTCCTCCCGGCCCTCCATCACCTTTGCCATAAACGCCTGCCACAGGGCTGCCGCATAATCGCCGCCGGTGGACCCCGTTTTCAGCTTGTTGCTGGGCAAATCGTGACCGATCCACACCACGGCGGTATACTCACAGGTCATGCCGGCAAAATACACGCTGGAATACTTGGAATTGGTGCCGGTCTTCCCCGCCACCCTGAAGCCGTCCAAACGCGCCAGCTTGCCAGTCCCGTTGTTCACGGCGTCTGTTAAAATATCCACCAGCTGATAGGCGGTGCTGGTCTGCTGGTAAACCTTGGTGGCGCCGCTGCGAATGACGTCTGCGTCCAAAATGACCCGTCCATCCTCATCCTCCACCCGCGTGAAGGAGATGGGCTGCCAATAATAGCCGTTGTTAGCGATGGCCGCATAGGCGGCGCACATTTGGATCGGCGTGATGCCGGAGGTCCCCAGGGCCAGACCGGGTCCGTCCAAATTGAGCTGAGAGGCGGGAATCCCCAGCCGCTGCATATACTCCGCCGCTGTCGCAACGCCCACGTTTTCCATGAGGACCCGTGCGGCGACAACGTTCAAAGACTGCGCAAGGCCGCTGCGCAGCGTGACAAATCCATAGGTGCGGCTGGACGTGAGCCCGCCTCCCGGATATCCCTTTTCCGTGCCCCATCCGGCGATGGTACCCTCGGCGTTGATAACGACGGATGCAGGAGACATGCCCTTGTCCAAAGCCGGTCCGTATACCGCCAGCGGCTTGATGCAGGAACCCACCTCGGTATAGCTTTGCGCCGCTCGGTTCAGACCCTTGCGGATCAAAGGTTCATCCCGCCCGCCGACAATGGCCCGAAGAAAGCCGTTCGTCTGATCGATCACCACCGCCGCTGCCTGGGGCTCCACGGTCTGAATGGTGACGGTCTCGGATATCTCCTCCGTCAATGTGGCGGCACTGCTGTCCGCCAGCTCCGGATATCCGTTCCAGGTGGATAAGGTCTCCTGCACGGTATTCTGGATCTTGGGGTCCACGGTGGTATAGATCTTATATCCGCCGGTGCGCAGCATGTTTTCATAATAGGTTCGGTTGGCGGCGGTGTCCGGCGCTCCGTCCTGGGCCATCCAGTGAGAGATGACGTCATTCATGGCATACTCCACAAAGTAAGCCATTTCGTACATCTTGGCATTTTTACTGACGGGCAGAATGTTGTCCTGCTCCTCCAGGGCAGAGATGTACTGCTCCTTGGTGATATACCCGTTTTGATACATGCGTTCCAAAACCGTGTTGGTGCGATTGACGGTCCGATAGTAGGGATTGCCGTCCCGGTAATACATGTTTTGTCTGGGGTTGTAGTAATACGGGCTTTGGGTCAAACCGGCCAGCAGAGCGCACTCCCGGATGGTAAGCTCGGAAAGGTCCTTGCCGAAATAGTCCTTGGCCGCCGCCTTCACGCCATAATTGGAACCGCCCAGGTAAATATCGTTGAGATATGCTTCCAGGATCTGATCCTTGTCCACCACTTTCTCCAGCTGAATGGCCAGGTACGCTTCCTGCATCTTTCGCTTATAGGTGCGCTGAGAGCCCAGGACCTTGTTTTTGATGAGCTGCTGGGTGATGGTGCTGCCGCCGGAGGAATTGCTGTTGCCCAAAATTTCCAACGCAGCGGAAAAGACGCGCTTAAAGTCAACGCCCTGATGCTTATAGAAACGAACGTCCTCAATGGATACGAAAGCGTTTTTCAAGATGTCGGGGATCTCGTTGAAATCTGCCCAGTCACGATATTCCATGGAGGTGAGATTGGTGATCTCGTTCCCATACATATCGTACAGATAGCTGGTCCTGTCGCTGCGGGTCAATTGGGACACTTCCAGCAGCGGCGTGGAATCCACATAGGCCTTCCCCACCCCGTATACCAGGCCCAGGACGCCAAATCCCATGACGATCAATGCGAATAACAAAAGCTTCAGCGCGTTGAACAAAACTTCCAGCAGAAAGGGGCGCTTGCGTGTATTCTTTGTCAAAGGACCGCCCGATGGATTGATGGGCGTCGCCGCAAGGTTCTGTTGGGTGATATTTCTTTTTTTGCTTTTGTTTACGTTCCTGGCTGCCATCTTTTCCTCCATGTTGATTATACCACAAGGTATTTGTCCTGCAAAGGCAAACATGGATTGTTCAAAAATCTATTACAATGAGTTTTCATAAAAAAATGAAAAATACCTCTTTACAAATCAAAAAACACCGGTTATAATAAGCAACGTTGCAAGGGGCATTAGCGCAGTTGGTAGCGCGCCACAATGGCATTGTGGAGGCCAGGAGTTCGACTCTCCTATGCTCCACCATAAAAAACACCGCCATCCGGCGGTGATTTTTTATATGCTTGAAAGGGAGAGTCGAACTGGGCATGGTAGTGAATTGGGCGCCGGTGGCGCCCAAGAGCCATGCCCTGAGCGAGCCCGCAGGCGAGTGTTCGACTCTCCTATGCTCCACCATAAAAATCACCGCCATCCGGCGGTGATTTTTTATATGCTTGAAAGGGAGAGTCGAACTGGGCATGGTAGTGAATTGGGCGCCGTGTGGCATCGCAACGTCTGGCTGCGCCATTCGTAGGCGCAGAGCCATACCCTGAGCGAGCCTGCAGAGATGTTTTTTTCTTTTGGTTGAATCCCCGTTCAGGGTGTGCTACACTACAATCAAAACTCACCCCGGAGGATATGTATGAAAACCGCCATCGTCTTCTATTCCCTGTCGGGCAACAGCCGATACGCAGCCGAGAAAATGGGTTTGCGCCTGCATGCGGATCTGATCCCCCTTACCCCGAAGAAAGCCTATCCGGATTCCGGCTTTAAGAAGTTCTTCTGGGGCGGCAAGAGCGCCCTTATGGGGGACAAGCCCCAGCTGGAGTCCTATGACTTTGATCAAAGCGCCTATGATACGATCATCCTGGGCGGTCCCGTTTGGGCCGGCACCTTTCCCCCGCCTCTTCGGACCTTCGTTGAGGACAACCGAGCCGTTCTGGGCGAGAAACGATTGGCCGCCTTCTTCTGCTGCAGCGGCGGACCGGGCAAGGTCCTGGAAAAGTTCAAAGCCTTCCTGGCGCCGGGACGGCTGCAGCATGAGATGATCCTGATCGATCCCAAGGACAAACCTTCTGACGAAACCGAAAGCAGGATCGACACGTTTTGCGATGGTTTGCTATAGACCCATAGACAGCCCAATCAAAAAGCAGGAGAAGCGCATTCCCCTGCTTTCGCTTTTTTGGTTCAGTTCAGACGTTCTCCAGGAATTTGAGCAGCATACTGGCCGACATGGACGCCGCATGCCGTTCGAAAGCGGCAAAGGATTCGGAAGCAGACCCGTCGGCCAAGTCGGAGATGGCGCGCACCACCAGGAAAGGCACCTGGGCCGCCTGAGCCACCTGAGCGATGGCCGCGCCTTCCATCTCGCAGGCCAGAGCGCCGAAGCTCTCATAGATCTTCTCCTTGGACGCCTTGTCCGCCACAAAGGTATCTCCCGAAGCGATCCGACCCCGATGGATGGCCGCCTCCCCCGCCGTCTCCTGAGCCACCTTTTCAAAGCGGATCAGCAGCCCTTCGTCCGCATGGAACAGCGTCGGCTCATCCTTGGGCCCTTCCAGCGTGAGACAGCCGTCCACACAGCCAAGGGCAGCCATGCGAAAGTCGTGCTGCACCAGATCCGTGCTGAGCACCATGTCCCCTACCTTCAGATTGGGACCGATACCGCCGGCCACGCCGGTGTTGATGAGGAAATCGGGATTGGAACGGTCGATCAGGATCTGCGCGCAGCGTGCTGCGTTCACCTTGCCGACACCGCACTTGGCCAGGACCACGTCATGGGGGCCGATACGCCCCTGATAAAAGGTCAGCCCATAGAGAGAGTTGGTCCGACAACGATCCATCCGTTCCCGGATCATGCGGATCTCCGTGTCCATGGCCCCGATGATGCCGTAACAGGACATATAGTGATTCATGGCAGCCTCCCTAAAACAGTCCGGAAATCCTTCCGGTTTCGTCCACGTCGATCCGTTCGGCGGCGGGCACGCGGGGCAGGCCAGGCATGGTCATGATCTCGCCGGTCAACGCCACGATGAACCCTGCGCCGGCGGAGACCTTCAAGTTGCGCACCTGCACGGTGAAATCCTTGGGCGCGCCCAGCTTCTTGGGATCGTCGGAGAAGCTGTACTGGGTCTTGGCCATGCAGACGGGAAGCTTTCCAAAGCCCAGCTCCTCCAGCCGCTTCATCTGCTTTTGAGCGCCGGGCGTCAGCTCCACGCCGTTGCCGTGATAGACCCGCTCTACGATATGGGTGAGCTTTTCCAGAATGGTTTCGTCTATCTCATAGGCAAAGCGGAAGGAGTTGGGCGCTTCACACAGGCGAACCACCTCCCGGGCCAAATCCTCCCCGCCTTCGCCGCCCTTGGCCCACACCTCAGACAGGACCACATTGACGCCCAGCTCGCGGCATTTCTCTTCCAGCAGGGCGATCTCCGCCTCGGTGTCCTGGGGGAAACGGTTGATGGCCACCACAGCGGGCAGGCCGAAGGTGTCCTTCACGTTGGAAACGTGCTGCAGAAGGTTCGGCAGCCCCTTCTCCAGGGCGGGCAGGTTTTCCACGGTCAGCTGATCCTTGCCCGCGCCGCCGTGATGCTTCAGGGCGCGGATGGTGGCCACCACCACCACGGCGTCCGGCTTCAATCCCGCCATGCGGCATTTGATGTCAAAGAACTTTTCCGCGCCCAGATCCGCGCCGAAGCCGGCCTCCGTGACGCAGTAGTCCCCCAGCTTCAACGCCAGCTTGGTGGCCGTCACGCTATTGCAGCCGTGGGCGATGTTGGCGAAGGGGCCGCCGTGGACCAGCGCCGGGGTGTGCTCCAGGGTCTGGACCAGGTTGGGCTTGAGAGCGTCCTTCAGCAGCGCCGCCATGGCTCCGGCGGCCTTCAGGTCACCGGCGGTGACGGGGCGATTGTCGTAGGTGTATCCCACCACGATCCGGGCAAGCCGCGCCTTCAGATCCAATATCCCATCGGCGAGGCACAGCACCGCCATGACCTCGCTGGCCACGGTGATGTCGAAACCGTCCTCCCGGGGCGTGCCGTTGGCCTTGCCGCCCAGGCCGTCAACGATGAAGCGGAGCTGCCGGTCGTTCATGTCCACCGCCCGCTTCCAGGTGATGCTTCTTGGGTCGATGCCCAAGGCGTTCCCCTGCTGGATATGGTTGTCCAGCATGGCCGCCAAAAGATTGTTGGCCGCGCCGATGGCATGGAAATCACCGGTGAAATGCAGGTTGATATCCTCCATGGGCACCACCTGGGCATAGCCGCCGCCGGCCGCGCCGCCCTTGATGCCGAACACCGGGCCCAGGGAGGGCTCCCGGAGGGCGACCACCACGTTCTTGCCGATACGCTTCAATCCGTCCGCCAGTCCCACCGTGGTGGTGGTCTTGCCTTCCCCGGCGGGGGTGGGCGTGATGGCGGTGACCAGGATCAGCTTGCCGTTGGGCTTGTCACAGGCCCGCAGATAGTCCAAAGATATCTTGGCCTTGTAGGGTCCGTACTGTTCGATGTACTGTTGGTCCACGCCCAGGTCCGCTGCGATCTTGGTGATGGGCTCCATGGGGGTGGATTGTGCGATCTCGATATCCGATTTCCATTCCATAGCGTTTTCTCCGTGGGTTCAAGTTTGGGTATAAACGACGACACCGTTTTTCACTACGGTTTCCGCCAGCGAATCGCCGAAGCGATAGAAGATGTATTCAAGATCCGGCGCGTCCCAGATCAGCACGTCGGCCTGCTTGCCGACCTCCAGGGACCCCAGCCGTTCCGCCCGGTGGATGGCCGCGGCGGCGTTCAGCGTCACCGCCGTCAAACACTCCTCCGGGGTCATGCGATAGCGGTAGCAGCCGATGTTCATGGCCAGGGGCAGATTGCCGCAGGGGCAGGAGCCGGGGTTGAAGTCGCTGCCGAAGGCCACGGGCACCCCCGCTTCGATCATCTGCCGAGCCGGGGCGAAGGCGGCTCCCAGGTAGAAGGACGTGGCGGGCAGCAGGCAGGCCACGGTGCCCCCCGCCTTCATGGCGTCGATGCCGCTCTTTTGGCAGCGGATCAAATGCTCGCAGGATACGGCCCCGATGGACCCCGCCATCTCCGTGCCGCCGATGGGGTCGATCTCGTCGCTGTGGCACTTGGCCGCCAGCCCGAGCCGCTGCGCCGCCAGAAGGATGCGCCTGCATTCCTCGGGGGTGAAGACCCCCGTTTCGCAGAACACGTCGCAGAACTCCGCCAGCTTTTCAGCGGCCGCCCTGGGCAGCATCTCGTCGATGATGAGCCGGATATACCCCTCCCGATCCTGGGCGTATTCCTGGGGCAGGGCATGGGCCGCCATAAAAGTGCTGACCAGTTCCACGGGCTGCCTTTTCCGAAGGAGCCGGACGGCATGGAGCATCTTCATTTCTTCCTCGGTGGCCAGGCCGTAGCCGGACTTGCACTCGCAGGTGGTAACGCCCAGGCGGAGCATCTTGCGAAGCTCTTGTTCGGCCTTGTCCGCCAGCTCCTCCAGGGAAGCGGCCCGGGTCTTCTTCACCGTGGACAGGATGCCGCCGCCCGCCGCCAGGATCTCCAAATAGGTGACGCCCTTGAGCTTCATGGCCAGCTCGTGCTGCCGCCAGCCGCCGAAGATCAGATGGGTGTGGGGGTCGATGAGCCCGGGGGTGACCAGCTTACCCTCGGCGTCGAGGCGCTCGTCCGCCGCGGGGGCTTTCCCCTCTCCGACGCCGGTTATGACGCCGTTCTCATAGGTCAGCCAGGCATTTTTCAAGAAAAGTATTTCCCCTTGCGCCTTGCCGGCACGGGCGGCCGTTCCAATGGGCGTAGCCAGCAGGCCGATGTTCTCAATGACGGTGGATGCCATAGAAGCTCCTTATTTCAATTCCGGCGCCAGATCGAGGATGCGCTGCTCCGCGGCGATGGCTTCCGCCTGCAGGGCGGCGCACGTTTCCCTTAGCTCGCTCACGAAGGCCTCGTCCCGGATGGACCCCAGGTTGATCTTCACGTTCATGAGAGCGCCCAGCACGGCGGTACGGGCCATCATGGCGGCTACCAACCCGTCGGTGACCGCGTTCTTGTTGCCGCTCTTCACCGCGGCTTCCGCCAGAGGGAATATCTCGGCGGCTGTCTTCGCCGTGCGCAGGGGCACCAGGGAGGCGCTTTTGAGGGCCTCCTGCATGGCGGAGCGGCGGATCGCCTTCTCCTCCTCCGTCCCCTTGGGCAGTTTGAGCGCCGCCATATAGCCGTTGAAGGAGTTGGCGTCCTCATCCATGGCAGCCAGAAGCTTTTGGGCCAATGAGCTGGCCTGAGCCGTCGTTTCGGCCATCTCCTCCTGGACGGATTCATACCCCTTCTTGCCCACGGTGAGATTCCCCACCATGGCGGCCAACGCTGCGCCGAAGGCGCCGGATAAAGCGGCGATGGCGCCGCCGCCGGGCGCCGGGGCGTCGGATGCGGTGAGCGCCAAAAGGGCCCCCACGTTCATATCCTGCATATCCATAGCCATACCTCAGAAGTTGTTTTCCAGCACCTGCTTCATGGAGAAGTTCTCCACCTGCAGATAGTATTCCGCACAGTCGATCAGGGCGGCCATGGGCACCATGCCGATGATCTCCGTTCCCACCACGTTGACGCCGTAGCGCCGGGCCTCCATCTTCACGGCCTCATAGGCCCGGTAGACGGCGGTGTGGGTGTAGTCCGTGAGATTCATGGACACCTGGGCGATGTGCCGCTCCTCCAGCATGACGCCCAGGGCCTTGATAAAGGCATAGCCGCCGCTGCTGTGGCGGACCCGGGCGGCGATGTCCTTGGCGATCTGAAGATTCGGCGTGTCCAGATTCACGTTGAAGGCCACCAGAGGCATCCGGGCGCCCACGGCGAACACGCCCGCCGTGGGATGGGGCGCGTCGGGACCGAAGTCCGGCTTCCATTCCGGCAGCTTCATCTTCTCGAACATGCCCTCAAACTGGCCCTTGCGGATGGCGGCCAGGTTCTCCCGATGGGGCGCGGTGGCCGACTTCTCATAGAGGAAGCTGGGGATCTGGAACCGTTCGGCCGCTTCCTTCCCCACCCGCTTGGCCAGGGCGTCGGCGTCCTGGACGGTGCAGTTTTTGATGGGAATGAAGGGCACCACGTCCGCCGCGCCCATGCGGGGGTGCTCCCCCTGATGGTGGGTCAGGTCGATGAGCTGGGCGGCGACGCCGATGGCCTCGATGACAGCATCCCCCAGAGGCTCGATCTCGCCGATGACCGTGACCACGGTCCGGTTGTGGTCCTTGTCGCTGGAATAGTCCAGGAGCTTGACCCCCTCCTTGCCCCGAAAGGCGTCCACGATCTTTTCGACCTTGGCAAGGTCCCGGCCCTCGCTGAAGTTGGGCACGCATTCCATGATGGTGTTCAGCATCTTACGCCTCCACGGCCCGCAAAGCGGCCTCTACGATCTTTTGATCTGCCACGTAGGGCAGGGTGATATGGTCCGAATCCTTGAACTGACGGTTGTACTCGGCCGCCGTGGTCATGGCGTTTTCGTTCCGGGCCCAGCTGCGGCGGGCCACGCCCACCATGGTGTCCCAGGGCATGGCCATGCGCAGGATGGTGTCCACCCGCTCGGAGCCGTCCAGCACCATGCCGAAGCCGCCGTTGATGGCCCGGCCGATGCCGGTGCCGCCGCCGTTGTGGAGGGCGATGTAGCTCATGCCCCGGGCGGCGTTGCCCGCGTAGCACTGGGTGGCCATGTCGGCCATGATGTTGGAGCCGTCCTTGATGTTGGAGGTCTCGCGGAAGGGCGCGTCGGTGCCGCCGGTGTCGTGGTGGTCCCGGCCCAGGATCACGGGGCCGATCTCGCCATTGCGGACCATCTCATTGAACTTCAGCGCGATGTTCATGCGGCCCATGGCGTCCTGATAGAGGATGCGGCACTGGGTGCCCACCACCAGCTTGTTCTTCTTGGCGTCCCGGACCCAGACGTAGTTGTCGTAGTCCTGGTAGCGGCGGTTCTGGTAGCGGCGGTTGTGGTTCTTGATGTACTCCGCGGCGGCCGCGTCGGTCTTGTCGAGGTCCTCCGACTTGCGGGAGAGGCAGCACCAGCGGAAGGGACCGTAGCCGAAGTCGAAGAGCTGGGGCCCCAGGATGTCCTCCACGTAGGAGGGGAACACGAAGCCGTCCAGATCGTTTTCGCCGTTCTTGCAGACGCTCTTCACGCCGGAGTCGTAGACGGCCTTCAGGAAGCTGTTGCCGTAGTCGAAGAAGTAGGTGCCCTTCTCGTGGAACTTGCAGATCATCTCGTAGTGATGATGCAGGGTCTTGTCCACCAGCTTGCGGAAGCCTTCGGGGTCCTTGTCCAGCATCTCGGTACGCTGGGCGAAGGTCAGACCCTGCGGGCAGTAACCGCCGTCGTAGGGCACGTGGCAGGAGGTCTGGTCGGACATCAGATCAACGTGGATCTTCTTCTCATAGAGGTATTCCAGCAGATCCACGATGTTGCCGTTGTAGGCGACCGCGCAGGGCGTTCCGGCGGTCTGATGCTCTCGGGCGATCCGGACGGCCTCCTCCAGGCTGGCAGTGCGGTGACTGACCCATCCCTGGGTGTAGCGGGTGTCGATTCTGGAATCGTCCACCTCGGCAATGATGGCGGCAGCGCCGGCGATCTCCGCGGCCTTACCCTGCGCGCCGCTCATGCCGCCCAGACCGGCGGAAATGAACAGACGGCCGGACAGATTCCCGTCGTTGGGAATGCCGAGCTTCAGACGACCCGCGTTGAGCAGGGTGTTGAAGGTGCCGTGGACGATGCCCTGCGGCCCGATATACATCCAGCCGCCGGCAGTCATCTGACCGTAGTTCGCAACGCCGAGCGCGGCGGCGCGGTTGAAGTTCTCCTGATCGTCAAAATTGCCGATCATCAGACCGTTCGAGATGATGACGCGGGGGGCCAGCTTATGGGAGTGGAACAGGCCCAGAGGATGGCCGGACATCACAACGAGCGTCTGCTCGTCGGTCAGGAC
>CADCMN010000020.1 GCA_902802575.1 uncultured Eubacteriales bacterium
GCGCGCTCGCTGGCCATGTCCTCCTCCACGATCTCCCGGCACAGCTCCACACACTCGTTGCAGATGTACACATTGGGACCGGCGATCAGCTTCTTCACCTCGCTGCGGGGCTTTCCGCAAAAGCTGCACCGCACCTTGTCGAAGCTGTCCTTATCCTTTGTGCCGTTATAACCGTATTTGCTCATTTCGTTCCTTCGTTTCCTTTCTGTTTATCGCCGGGGCGCGATGACCTCGTCGATGATGCCGTAGGCCTTGGCCTGCTCGGCATCCATGTAGTTGTCCAGTTCCGTGTCGTGCTCCACCTTCTCCACGGTCTGCCCGGTGCGTTTGGCCAGGATCTCGTTCAAACGGCGCTTGATCTTGATGATCTGCTCCGCCACGATGGAGATATCGGTGGCCTTGCCCTGAGCGCCGCCGGAGGGCTGATGGATCATGATCTCCGCATTCTCCAGGGCCTTGCGCTTGCCCTTGGCGCCTGCTGCCAGCAGAAAAGCGCCCATGCTGGCAGCCAGGCCCACGCAGATGGTGCACACCTCGCAGCGAAGATACTGCATGGTGTCGTAGATGGCCAGGCCCGCCGTCACGGAACCGCCGGGGCTGTTGATATAGAGATAGATATCCTTGTCGGGATCGTCGGCTTCCAAAAAGAGCATCTGGGCGATGATGCTGTTGGCCACATCGTCATCCACTTCGCCGCCGAGGAAGATGATCCGATCCTTAAGCAGCCGGGAGTAGATGTCATAGGAACGCTCGCCGCGATTGGTTTGCTCCACCACATAGGGGATCAGGTTCATGAAAAACTCCTTCCTGGAGGAAATATTGACCGTTCCTCCCGTTCTTATTCGGCCTTGGGCGCCTCGGCGGCCTCCGCCTCCTCCGTCTCCACCGCGGTATCCACCAGCAGGTTCACGATCTTGTCGGCGCAGGCACGATCCGCAAAATATTCCTTGTCGGCGTCGGTCAACGTCTCCATCAGCTTCTCCTTGGCAATACCGTTCTGCTCGGCGTACTGGGCCACGGCAGATTCGATCTCCTCCTGGGTAGCGGTGATGTTCTCCGCCTTCTTGATGGCCTCCACGACCAGCTCCACCTTCACCCGCTGCTTGGCGTCGGGCCGATACATGGCCTCCATCTTCTCCTTGTCGGTGCCCATGTACTTGAAGTAATCCTCCAGCTTCAGGCCGGAAGCGGCCAGCTGATAGGACATGTTCTGCATCATGTACTGGACCTCCCGATCCACCATGCAGTCGGGGATGTCCACCTGGGCGTTGTCGGCGGCCTTCTCCAGCAGCTCGTTCTCCCGGGCGGACTTGGCAGCCTGCTCACGGGCCTTCAGCAGCTCCTGCTTCTTGTTCTCCTTCCACTCGGCCACGGTGTCCTGCTCGGAGATATCCTTGATAAATTCGTCGTCGATCTCGGGCAGCTCCTTCTTCTGGACGGTCTTCACCCTGCAGGTGAACACGGCGGCCTTGCCCTTGAGGTTCTCGGCATGATACTCCTCGGGGAAGGTCACCTGGATGTCCTTCTCCTCGCCCGGGGCGACGCCCACCAGCTGCTCTTCGAAGCCGGGGATGAAGGTGTGGGAGCCGATCTCCAAGGTCTGATCCTGGGCGGTGCCGCCGTCAAAGGCCACGCCGTCCACCTTGCCGGAGTAGTCGAGGATGATCCGATCCCCGTTCTCCACGGGCCGATCCACATCCTCATAGCGGACCTGCTTGAGCTGCTCCGCCTTGAGCGCGTTGTCCACTTCTTCGTCCGTCACAGTATACGCCAGCTTCTTCACGGCTATACCCTTATACTGTCCCAGAGTCACCTCGGGCTTGAGCTGGACCTCGGCCACGTAGGTGACGCCTTCCTGCTCGTTCATCACGGGGATGTCCACCACGGAGGGACGATCCACGGGCGTGAGCTCGTGCTCCTTCACCGCGGCGTCATAGGGCTCCGCCCAGCAGAGGTCAAAGGCTTCGTCATAGAAGACCATGGCGCCATAGTTGGCTTCGATGACCTTGCGGGGGGCCTTGCCCTTGCGGAAGCCGGGCACGGGATAGCGATTGGCGGTTTTATGATAGGCATCGTTCAGCGCCTTCACAAAGGCGTCCTTATCGACGGTGATGGTAAGGCGGGCCACGTTGCCTTCCTTCATTTCAAGAACTGACATAATTCTTCTCCTTCTCTCTTTGCTCGCATACTCGGTGCAGAATACCATAGCGTGTCATTCTACCACAGCCCATATGGAAATGCAAGGAAAAATCTGACCCTTTCCCCCATCCGCGGTAAGAATTTCACAGAGTTGCCCCAATTGACGGGCCATGCGTAAATAAATTGAAACATTACGCTTGTTTTCTTGACCATTCGACTGAAATAGTGGTACAGTATGGTGAGCGTGTATGAAGCTATGAAACCGAAGATCAATTTCCTGCGTTTAATATTGTTCGTCCTTATTGCCGTCGTCCTCTTTGGCGGCATCTTTGCCGTGTTCTACCTCATGTTTCGGCAGAAGGACGCTTCTTTAACCTATGAGAAGGTGGCCATCGCCGCCAAATCGGAGTACACCGTATCCGGGGGATATCTTACCTATGCCTCCGACACCGAGCTGGTCCAGCTGAACGTCGAAGACACGAAGCGCAGCACCGTCATCCGTTTGGATAACGGCTCCATCGACGGCTTCGGCGTGTCCTCCTCCATGATGGTGGCCTATGCCGGCTCCAGTTTGCAGCTCAGAAATTTCAAGCCCCTCACCCTGAACGGCACCATCCGCGGCGTGGCCTGCGGCAGCAGCCACTTCGCCGCCCTGCGCACCAACAAACTCAACGGCCTTGACTCCATCGTGGTCTTCAATGCCTCCGCCGAAGCCGTGGGCAACCCCATCGACTTTGCCGAAAGCAAGGTGGTCAACTTCGGTTTTGAAACGAGCTATGGCCGGGAGTTGCTTTGGGTCATATGCGTGAACACCCAGGCTTCCCTGCCGGTGACCACGGTCCGCCTGTACGATTACAACAACAACGGCGCCATGAGCTACTACCCCTCCTTCTACGAGCAAAGCATCGAGCGGGTCTATTTCACGGAGGATTCCGTCTTCCTGGTGGGCACGGAGGATATCATCCGCTACAACATGGACAGCAGCCGTGAGCGGTACCGGGTCGGCATCTACGGCAAGGAGGTCATGGACGTGGCCGCCGGCAGCGGCACGGTCCGCTTTCTCCTCAAGCCCCGCAGCGGCGGCAACGAGCACATCCTCTATACCCTGGCTCTCGCGGAGGCGGACGCCCCCAACACCACCATGCTCACGGTGTACGTAGGCGAGAACATTGTGAACGCCTTCCTGCAGAGCAACGGCATCCGCATCGTGACCCGCACCCGTATGATAAGCTACTCTTTCTCGGGCAAGAACACGCCCTCCGCCGATATCATTCTCGAATACCCTGCCGACGCCGCCCTGAAGCTGAACGACGCTTCCTTCCTGCTGGTCAGCGGCAGCGAGTGCTTTATCACCAAACGTGAGTCCTGAGGAGCTGCTATGGTCGATCTTGTGATCCTTTTGATCCTGGCCATCGCGCTGCTGGCCGGTTACTATCGGGGTTTGGTCTATTCCGCCATCAGTTTGGGCCTATCCCTGGTGTCCTTCGCCCTGGCCCTCCTCTTGTGCACCTCCCTGTCCGGCGCGGTGCAGAAGCGGCAGAACCTATACGAGATGATGCTCTACTACTTCGAAGGGTACGAGTATATCAACGAAACCAGCGTGGAGCTGGTGCATCTGTCCGCCTCCCAGATTTCGGACAAGGAACTGAGCGTGGTGGTGAAAAACGCCGACATGCCCTCTCCCTTTGACGACGCCGTCACGAACAACGTCAAAAAGCGCGTCTATGAGCGCCGGGGCATCTATGCTCTTGGAGACTACTTCAACCAGACCATCGTGGACACGGTGCTGAACATCCTTTCGCTTCTGCTGCTGTTTCTCGTGTTCCGATTGATCCTGGGATTTGTGCTCCGGCTCATCGACTTCGGTGCGGACGGGCTGCCGCGTCTGCGCCGCTTCGACGTGCCTTTGTCCTGCGGCATAGGGCTGCTGCATGGCATCTTTTTGGTGTTCGTCCTCTTTATGCTGGTCCCCCTCGCCCTGGTGGTGGTGCCCCGGCTCTCCGTATTCATCGAGGATTCGCTGCTGGGCGGGTTTTTCTATCGGGGGAACCTGCTGCTCAGCATGGTGCCTACGGTGTAGGCAAAACATATTCAATATCTTTCCAGGAGGTTTTCCCTATGGCATTTGTTGAATCTGACCGCATGCACGGCGTCTCCGGTTCCATCATCCGTGAGTTGTTCAAGATGACGGCGGCTCCCGATATGATCAGCTTCGCCGGCGGCAATCCCTCTCCCGACACCTTTCCCATGGCTGAAATGGCGGCCATCGCCAACGACGCCCTGCTCCATCGGGGCGCGTCCATGCTCCAATACGGATTTACGGAGGGCTTCCCGCCCCTGCGGGAGGCGTTGAAGAGCTATTTGGGGAAGAAATACGGATTCCCCAAGGCCACCGATGAGCTCATCACCGTTTCCGGCGGCCAGCAGGCGGCCGATCTGACGGCCAAGGTCCTGCTCAACGAAGGGGACGTGGCCCTCTGCGAGGAGCTGTCCTTCGTAGGCGTGCTCAACACCTTCCGGGCCTATGGCGCCAGGCTGGTGGGCGTGCGCATGGAGCCGGACGGCATGAACATCGAGGATCTGGAAGCGAAGATCAAGGCCAATCCCCGGGCGAAGCTCATCTATATCATCCCCAACTTCCAGAACCCCACGGGCTTCACCACCTCCCTGGAGAAGCGCAAACAGATCTACGCCCTGGCCCAGCGGTACGATCTCATGATCCTGGAGGACGATCCCTACGGCGAGCTCCGGTACGAGGGCGACTTTTTGACGCCCCTCAAGGCCATGGACACCGACGGCCGTGTCATCTACGGCGGCAGCTTTTCCAAGACCATGGCCCCCGCCCTGCGCGTGGGGTTCCTGGTGGCGGACAGCAATCTCATGAAGCGGCTGGTGGTGGCCAAGCAGACCGGCGACGTCCACACCGCCACCCTGACCCAGGAGATCTGCTATCGGTACATGACCGAGCACGACTTTGATGGCCATCTCAGGGACATCCGCCGCATCTATGCCGTCAAGTGCAAGCGGATGCTGGACGATATGGAGCAGCACTTCTCCCCCGCCATCACCTTCAACCGCCCCCAGGGTGGCCTCTTCGTCACGGCCTTCCTGCCCGAGGGCATGGACGCCTGGCCCTTCGTCCAGGAGGGCATCGCCCGCAAGGTGGCCTGCGTGCCCGGGGCGGCCTTCGTCATGGACCCCAAGGTGCCCAGCAACGCCTTCCGCATGAACTTCTCCATGCCCTCCCTGGAGCAGATCGACCAGGGCACCGAGATCCTGGGCCAGCTCACCTACGAGTGGTGCAAATAACGAGCTCCGTTTTTGAAGCAAAATAAAAAAAACACGGGGATAGGTCTTTTGAAGGGACCTATCCCCATTGTGATTCTGTGCTTTTCTTTAGGGAACGAATCAACCCCGCATCATTTCTTCTTCGGCGCGGGGGCCCGGCCGGCCATGCGGGTGTAGTAGGCCAGGCGGTCCGCCGTGGCGGGATCGAAGTCCGTGGGCAGCGCCCGCCAAGCCCACCAGCCCGTGGTGGCGGGCAGGTTCATGCGGTGGGCGGAATCGAGGCCCAGCACATCCTGGAGCTGGATCACCACCAGATCCGCCACGGAGGTCATGAGGCCCCGGATGAAGCCGAAGGGGAAGCCCTCCTGCTGGTTGAGACCCAGATAGTCCACGGCGAAGGCGGCCTCCTCCGGCGCGGCGGCCTTGAACCAGCCCATGATGGTGTCGTTGTCGTGGGTGCCCAGGTAGGCGACGCAGTTCTTGACATAGTTGTGGGGAAGCTCCCTGGAATCGCCCAAAGGCTCGAAGCCGAACTGCATGACCCGCATGCCGGGGCAGCCGGAATCGTTCAGCAGCTTCTTCACCTCGGGGGTCAAAAAGCCCAGGTCCTCGGCGATGATGCTGTCCCCCATGCCCTCCTCGCGGAAGGCGTTGATGAGCTTCATGCCGGGGCCGGGATACCATTTGCCGTGAATGGCGTCAGGCGCGCCGTTCTCCACGCCCCAGAAGCTCTCGAGGCCCCGGAAATGGTCGATGCGGATAACGTCGCAGCGGCTGGCCGCGCCCTTGAGGCGGGAGCGCCACCAGGCGAAGTTCTCCCTTTCGTTGGCGTCCCAGTCGTAGACCGGGTTCCCCCAGAGCTGGCCTGTGGCGGAGAAATAATCCGGGGGCACGCCCGCGATGAGCTTGGGGATGCCCGCCTCGGTGAGCTGGAACAGGTTCCGGTGGGACCAGACGTCCACGCTGTCATAGGGCACGTAGATGGGGATATCCCCGATGAAGTACACGCCCTGCTCGTGGGCATAGGCGCGAAGGGCCTGCCACTGTTCGTCGAAGCAGTATTGGACGAAGGCATGGTAGTCCACCAGCTCCCGCAGCTCCTGGGCATAGCGGGCCACGGCCTCCGGCCTGTGATCCCGGATGTCCTCCGGCCAGTCCACCCAGCACTTGCCCTCGAAGTGGTCCTTCAGGGCGCTGAACAGCGTCCAGTCCTTCAGATACCAGCCGTTCTTCTCCACATAGGCGGCCATCTGGGCCCGATCGAAGCGGGCAAAGGCCTTTTGAAGCACCTGGCGGCGGCGGCGATACAGCAAACCGAAGTCCACCTTCCGGAGGTCGTCGCCCCAGTCGTCGCCGATATCCTCCTGGGTGAGAAGGCCCCGTTCCTTCAGCATGTCCAGATCCACCAGATAGGGATTCCCGGCAAAGGTGGATGCGCTTTGGTAGGGAGAATCGCCGTAGCCCGTGGGCGTCAGGGGCAGGATCTGCCAGTACCGCTGCCGGGCCCGATGCAAAAAGTCCACAAAATCATAGGCCGCCTTGCCCATGGTGCCCACACCATAGGGGGACGGCAGGCTGGTGATGTGCAGCAACAAACCGCTTGCTCGTTTCATGTGCTTTCCCTTCGTTTCGATTGAAATCTTCTTGTGCATTATAGCATACAAATGCTATAATAGAAAGCAGAAAATGAAAAATTCTGGCCGAAAGGCCAAAAAGGAGCGCATATGGACCTGAACAACTATCTGAAGCTGAGCCCGGAAGTGGCCGACGCCCTGCTGACCGGGAAGCCGGTGGTCGCTCTCGAAAGCACCATCATCTCCCACGGCATGCCCTATCCCCAAAACGTAAAGACCGCTTTTGAATGCGAGCGGGTGTGCCGGGAGAACGGCGCCGTGCCCGCCACCTGCGCCATCATCGGCGGAAAGCTCTGCGCGGGGCTCACGGTGGAGGAGATCGACTACCTGGGCCGTGAAGGCGCGAAAGTGACCAAGGCCAGCCGTCGGGATCTGCCCCTGCTCCTGGCCAAGGGGATGGACGGGGCCACCACCGTGGCCGCCACCATGATCGTGGCCCGCCTGGCCGGCATCAAGGTCTTCGCCACCGGCGGCATCGGCGGCGTCCACCGGCACGGAGAGGACACCATGGACGTGAGCGCCGATCTGGACGAGCTGAGCAAAACGCCGGTTTGCGTGGTCTGTGCGGGCGCCAAGGCCATATTGGATCTGCCCCGGACCATGGAGTATCTGGAGACCAAGGGCGTGCCCGTCATCGGCTTCGGCACCGACGAGCTCCCCGCCTTCTACACCGCCAAGAGCGGCATCCCCCTCCAATGGCGAGCGGACGATCCCAAGGAGGTGGCAGACGCCATCCACGCCGCGGAGGGTCTGGGCTATGACGGCGGCATGCTGGTGACCGTGCCCATCCCGGCGGAGTGGTCCATGGACCCGGACTATATCAACGGCGCCATCGACAAGGCCCTGAAGGAGGCCGACGAACAGGGCGTCACGGGCAAGGCGGTCACCCCCTTCCTCCTGGCCAGGATCAAGGACATCACCGGCGGCAGCAGCCTCGAGGCCAACATTCAGCTGGTCTTCAACAACGTGAAGACCGCCGCCCGCATCGCCGCGCAGCTGTAAACACAACCTCAAAATGCTAAGCGTCCGCCAAAACGACGGACGCTTTTTGATGCGTCGGTTCAATCCCCTGCGTACAGGTCGAGGATCATGAAGTTGTGTTCTTCCCATAGGCCGAAAAGGTCGAATTCCACGGCGGCGACGCGGCAGTCATCCAGAAAAAAGGTGGAATAATTGGCGTCTATATTCCCGTGGCTCTGAACCGTATAGGAGAACCAGTTGCCCGCCATCGGTACATAGCTGTCTGCCAGGGAATGATCGAAGGGCCTGAGACCGCCCCAGGTCAGAAGTTTGCGTCTTTCGTAGAGGGCATATCCCTGCACGAACAGTTCAGTATATGGGCTTTCGAACGCCCTGTCCGGCATCAACAGCAGGGTTTGTTCGCCCCGTCGAAGTCGATAGAAACTGGCGTAATCGTGGTCGTACAGGATGACGGGCTCCGCCAGCCAGCCCTCCCGCTCCATTCGGAACATGAGCTCATAGTAGTTCATGCCCAGCCAGTTCTGCTCCTCAAGTTCGTCAGTGGTATGCTTTGTCAGCGTAAGCGGCAGCGTCTCCCCCACCAGGCCTAAAGGATCATAGCAGGCGGTCACGGTGAAATACAGCCGATCATCTCGATTCCCCGTGTACTGTTTGCTGCCATACAGCAGCACGTCTTCCACGGAGTGAGCGTCCTGTCGAACCAGAGCGAAGTCCCAGAAAAAGGAATGATGGCCGATCAGCATCTCGCAGGCCACGGTCTCTCCTTCGATCCTGCAGAAACCGGTCACGCTACCATTTTCATCTGAAATGAAGTCCAGCTCCTCTTTCCTTTCCGGGGCATTGGAATAGCTCCAGCGGGTGTTGGGCTGGGCATGAGGGATGCTGCTCACGGGATAAAAGTCAATGAATCGATTCATATCCTCCAGGGAATCGGAGGTACTGCGTTTTAGCAGCACCGTCTTCTTTCCCTCCGCAAAGGCATGAATGGGATCGGACAGGATCTCCACGCGGCACAGGTCTCCGTCCGTCAGCACCCGGGCTTCTCCTACCGGGAATACGAGAGCGGGCGTCTCATCATGGAGCGTCCGGTACAAGCGGGATTCCAAGATGAACCGATCGCCCTCCGGCCGGAGCCAGTAGACCCGGTGGTCACGGATCAGACGGGTCTCTCCGCTCTCAAAAACCTGCAGTTCCACACCGCCGCCCCAGGGGATGGTGCCCCAGGCGGAAGCAGGCCAGGCGGCGGGGTCCAGGACGACGGCCCGATCCTCCCGAAAGCCTTCGTCGGTCTTCTCGGACACATCGCTCCCCCGGCAGCTGGTCAGCAGGGCCAGCAGCAGGATCAGCGGGAAAAAGAAATAACGTTTTACGGACACAAAGCACACCTCCTGGCAGGATAGGTTTAGCATATCATGTGGATTCGTCATTTTTGCAACCAACGTATGAACGAACCGTGAATGATCCGCTACAGAAAAAGGCCCCGTCACGGAGCCTTTGATATTCACAATGAAGCTCAGTCACGCCAGGGCCGGCGGGCGCAGACAAAGTTGCGTTTGAAGTAGGCGGAGATGGGGCGCTTGACCACCTTGCCGTTGCCGGAGGAGGCGTCGATCATGTTGCCGCCGCCCACATAGATGCCCGTGTGGTTCACGTTCTTGTTCGAGTCCGAACGGAAGAAGAGGATATCTCCCCTCTTCAGCCTCCCGATGCTTTCGATCAGCTTCCAGTTGCTCTTTCGGGAATAGCCGTAGGCGTTGAGCCGGGTACCTCCCACGCCGGCCTGCTTGAGACACCAGTAAACGAATCCGGAGCAGTCGAATTTGTTGGGTCCTTTGGCGCCCAGGACGTATTCACAACCGATCTTGCTGTTGGCTGCGGCGATGAATTTATCGATCCGGGTGTCCTTCTTGGGCGTAGCCGTGGCCTTCTTGGTGGGTTTCGGCGTGGGTGTCTTCCTGCCGCTGGTCTTTGCGGTGGTCTTGGAGCTGGTCTTCTTGGTGGGGGTGGGCTTGGGGGTCGGCTCGGCAGCCTTCTTTTGGGCGGCGGCTTCCGCATCCAGCTTCTTCTGCATCTCCCGGGAGACCTTGGCGTCGTCGGAGTAGAGCATCTCCAACGTCTTCTCCCCCGCGAGCCCGTCCACATGGAGGCCGTTGCGCTTCTGGAAGGCTTCCACGGCGGCCAGGGTGATGGGGCCGTAGACCCGGTCCACTTCCTTCTCCGCCATATACCCCAGATCCACCAGCTGCTCCTGCAGGGCCTTCACGTCCTCGCCCTCGGCGCCCTCCTTCAGACAGTAATGCTGGGCCTCATCCCCAAAGAGGATGGCCTGGGTCTCGCTCCCCGCAATGCCGTCCTGCTTAAGATCATGCTGCCGCTGAAAGAGGATGAGCGCGGCCTCGGTGCTGGAACCGAAGTAGTTGGTGGGTTCGTCGATATCCAGATACCCCAGCTCCATCAATCGGTTCTGGAGGGAGGTGACCGCATCGCTCTTGTCGTGCTTCTTCAGGGAGACATACTTCTCCTCCGGTTCGGGGGTGTTCGCGGGAGAATCGGGTTCGTCCGTCGTCATCTCAGGCTGCCCAAGGGGGTCGGGCGTAGCATCCGGTTCGTTTTGGGAATCCGTTTCCGGCTCGTCGTCCGGCGGCCATGTGTTCTCCGGTCCGTTGGTGCCGGACACCGGGAAGGCTTCGGAGGACAGGCGAACGTCCGCCTCGCCCCAGGCTTGCGCCGACGTCTCCCCGTTCTGGAAACCGCGGACCCTGGTCCGAAGGCCGTCGTCCGCAGCGTCGGCCGTGACCGCTTCCCCCGTGCTGCGGCAGCTGGATATGCAGAGGATCATCAGCAATATGACCAGCAGCAGGAAGATGGCGGCCAGGAACATGACCCGACGGCGTCCCTTGGCGGGAAGACGCCGCAGGCGTTCTCCCACGTCGTCGAAAAAAAGCAGTATTTGATTCAGAATCGCTTTTACGGTATCCATACAAGTACACTATACCTTTTTCCGCAGTCCGGCGCAAGAAGAAGGGGAAAAATGTTATACATTGTTCTTTTTTCAGACGCCGGGATCTACGGATTCCCCTGGGTTTCCCCCTCGGGCGTGGGCTCCGGCTGATCCGGCGTCTCCTGATCAGGTTCCAGCAGAGCCGCCAGCTCCGGGTCCATCTCCGCCTCCGGCTGGTCCAGGAGCTGTTCCCCATTGGCCCGATTCTCATACCACCAGGACACGATATCCTCCACCGCCACATGGCTGGAGCTGCCGGAGAGGCCGTTGGGGATCATGACCACCACCACGATCTGGGGATTTTCCCGAGGCGTCACCACCACGAACCAGCTGGTGTTTTCAATATCCACGTTGCGGTTGGCGGAGGTCTGAGCGGTGCCGGTCTTGCCGATGATCTGCCTCAGGTAGGTGTCCGAGAACGCCTGGGAGAACACGCTGGACGCCGTGCCGCCGTCCTCCGGGGACACCACGCCGGCCATGCCCGCCAGGATCGCGTCCCAGTACTCCGCCGGCGCATCCACATGCCGAAGGATCTCGGGCCGGATCTTCTCAAGCAGCTTGCCGTCGGGGTAGTAGATGGCGTTCAGCAGGGTGGCCTTGTGCACATCGCCCCGGGTGACCACCGTGGACACATACCGAGCCACCGAGATGGGCGTCAGCAGGGAAACGCCCTGGCCGATGCCGCTCTGAATGGTGTAGGTCGGCTTCCAGCGCAGCTCCTCCAGCCAGGTGGAGATGGTGACGATCCAGTCCGTATGCAGCAGACTGATGCCCATGGGAATGTTCAGCTCCTCGTTGAGAATGCGTCGGATATCTTCGCCTCGCTCCCGCTGCTCCCCGTCCTGGAGCTTCAACAGACGGGTGGCGCAGGTGGTCAAAGCGGCATCATCCACGTCGCGGCCCACCTGCTTGACGATCCGCTTCAACAGGGCGTAGATCTCATTGTAAATGAGCCGAGGGATGGAGGAGGTTTGCTGGGACAGCGTTTTGGTGTTGTCGTAGCGAGCCGCCTGCCCGCCCACCTGCACCGACAGTTCGCCGGGAAGCTCCACTCCCGTGGTCCCCTCCAATCCCAGCTGACCGGCCCAATACGCCAGTTTCTTGATGCCCACGCGATCCGCCACCGTGAAGAAAAAGTAGTTGCAGCTCACTGCCAGCGCTCTGCTCAGCGTCAGATTGGCGTGCCGCCAGGGGGTGACGGTCCAGCAGGAAGGCGCGTTGGCCGTGACCTTGGTGGTGGGATCGTCCACGAAGTAATAATACGGTGAATGGTCGGAGATGGTCGAGGTGGTGGTGATCTTTCCCTCCATCAGGCCGGCAAACCCCGTAGCCATCTTGAAGACGGACCCGGGGGCCGTGCGAATGGCGATGGCACGATTCAATGTGGGCTGGTTGGAATCCTCTCCGAAGAGCAGCTGCATCTCGCGGGAATCCACGCCGTCTGTAAACAGATTGGGGTCGTAGGTGGGATAGGAGGCCAGGGCCAGCACCTCCCCCGTCTGGGCGCTCATGACCACCACGGCGCCCGACTGCGCCTTTATGATTGTGTCAGGATCCTCCCGGAGTTTGGCATACTGCTTGTAATTCTTCTTGATCTTCTTCTCCTGGGCGATCCTGGTTTCCTCTATGTTATGCACCAGCGCCTTCTCCGCCACCTGTTGGAGCTCGATATCAATGGTGGTCCTGACGGTGAATCCCCCCTGGGGCACGGTCTTGCCCAGCACGTTGACGATGGACCCGGTCTTGGTCTTTTCGATGGTGGTCGTGCCCTGCCGTGGGATCAGATGACTGGTGAGGTAGGCTTCGCAGCTCTTTTCCAGGCCCGCCACGCCGATGAGATCGGAGTAGGCGTACCCCAGCTGCAGCAGATTGTTGGTGGGCTCGCCCTCCACAAAGGGCGCGTAGCTGTCGTAGCTCATGCCCAGGTTGGTCATGTCTGTGGTCACCTGTTTGGACAGGTATCCGATCAGATGGCAGGCCGTGTCCGCATAGGGATAGATCCGGCGGCCCGACATCTCCGTCTGGACCCCGATGAGCTCGCTTTGGAGCATGTCGAGCTCCGTCACCACCGACAGGTTCACATCATAGGCCATGACCACGCCCTCGTACGCATGCCAGCTGTTGAGGACGGCGTCCTGCCGGATGGACATGATCTTCTTGGCCTCGTCATAGGGCATGTCGTCCGGGATCTGCCAGCTTTCCCGCAGGATGAGATAGGCCCGTTCCGGTGTGATATCCGGGTCGGTGAAGCGGCAGGCGTCCACAAAATTCTTTTTGCGGGAGGCGATGGCCGCTTCGCTGGTGACGCCGAAATCGTACCGATAGGTGCCGTCGTTGTTGAGACGGATGTAGAAATGCTCCTCGATGGTGCCGCCGCCGGCCTCGATGATGCGGATGGCTTCCATCAGGGAATGGGTGTACCGGGCGGATTCCACCGGGCTGGTCTTGTCCGGGTCCCGATAAAACTTCACGTTGTAGGTGGTCTCGTCATAGGCCAGCACATTGCCGTAGCGATCCGTGATGGTGCCCCTTGTCCCGGACTGGTAGGTGGTGACGATGCTGGTGGCTCTGACCGCCGCCTGATAGCTCTCCGTTTCCTCCACGGACAGCTTCATAAGGCCCCAGCACAAATATCCGCCCATGGCGAGGAGCATCATCGCCAGGAATGCCAGGCGGGCGTTCAGTTTCCAGACAGGCTGCCGGGTCATACCGCATCCACCTGCCGTTTCAGTAAAGGTCTAAAGAGCGCCATATACCCCAGGGCCCACAGCCCGGTGAGCAACGCGCGGGGCAAAGCGCCGTACAGCGCCGCATTCCAAAAGCTGAATCGCATCCCGATGACATAGGACGCCAGCGCGCGGAGCATCTCCACCCCCAGGGCCAGGATCGCGCAATACAGGCCCAGGATCAGCGGCTTGGTATCGCTGTCCTTGGGGAGCTTCGCATAGGCCACTGCCGAGAGCAGGCAGAGCGCCGGCGTGAGACCGATCATATTTTCACAGAGAAGGTCCTCGCCCAATCCGCCCAGAGCGCCGATCACCAGGGCGGTCTGGATAGAGAACACCTGCTCCGCCGCCAGCATCAGCGCCAGCATCACGAAGGGGACCATATGGAACAGGTTCCATTGGGGCAATATGGCGGTGTCCAGAAAGAAAGCGACCAAAAAGGCGACCGTCAACGCGATGTATTTTTTCAGCGCCACTTCAGCCCTCCTTCCCCAGGATGATGAGCACCTCCTCCAGATGCTCAAAATCCACGTCGCTTTGGACGCAGGCGTCATATTCCCCGTTATCCTCGTCCGTGAGATACAGGACCTTACCCACGTACAGACCTTTGGGAAAGATGCCGCCCAAACCGGATGTGACGATGGTGTCCCCCACCTGCAGATCAGCGTCCTTGGGCAGATAATAGAGCTTCAGGCCCACCAGCTGTCCGTCCTCCAGCACAAGGCCCCCCAGCATACCTTCGTCCCGGGTCCGCTCTACCATCACGGATATGCGCATGTCGTCGTTCTGCAGGGTGCGGATCTTGGCGTAGGTGGCGCCCACCTCGATGACCCGGCCCACGATGCCCTGGGCGTTGACCGCCGCCATCTGTTCCGCGACTCCGTTTCTGGACCCGCCGCGAACGGTGATCGTGTCCACATAGGGATTCATGTTCCGGGCGGAGACAGGGGCTGTCATAAAATAGAAATTGCTGTTGGAAGAGGCATAGTCCAAAAGTTCCGACAAGCGGGCGTTCTCCTGCGCCATGGCGTCATACAGGATGAGACGGCGCTCATAGGCGGCCAGGAGCTTCGTCAGCCGCTCGTTTTCCTGCTGCAGGCTGCTGGGAAAAAACACCCGGGTGAAGAAACCCGTGACACGCTCCGTCGTGCGGCTGACGGCCTCCTGTACAGGCAGGACTGCGGAAGAAAACATATCCTCCGCCCGGGAAGCCGTCCGCCGCCCCACCGTCAGCGCGGCCAGCGCCAAAAAGAGGGCCGACGCCAACAGGGCGATGAGTATGGGACGATTTCTCCACAGCTTCTTCACGGGAACGCGCTCCTATGTACACAATTCTACAAATACAGTTTACCTCCCGGTATTGCGGCAATCAACCGCCCAGACGTGAACAAAGCGTAAAAAAACCCGCTTCTTACGAAAGCGGGTCGAAAATACGGTTGGATTTCAGCTCAAAGCCGCCATGATCAGCAAACCGGCCAGCGCGCAAATCAGCTGAACGACGGCAAAGCGGAACACCGTCTGCGTGTCGGACCAGCGGCGCTTCTTGCGGGCTTCGTCGTGCAGGGGCGTCAGCAGCCACATCATGAACGTCTTGCTGTGGAAGGTGCGCATGATGGCCAGCTTCAGAAGACCCAGCCCCCCGTCCAGCAGGATCACGACGGCAAAGGGCAGGCACAGGAGGAAGTTCCCCGTCTGCAGGACCAGGATGCCCATGAAGAGGCCGATGGCCCGGCTCCCGGCGTCACCCATCATGATGAGGCTGGGCGATGCGTTGAACAGCAGATAGGCGAGGACGCAGCCGATCAGCGTCAATGAGCAAAGGCTCCAATCCGCGCCGCCGCAGAAAGCGTACAGAGCGTACCAAAGAGCGCCCAGAGCGATGACGGACAGGGTGCCGAAGTGGCCGTCCACCCCGTCGGCGCAGTTGCAGCAGTTGATGAACGCCCATAGGACGAACAGGGCGATAGGCGCAAAGAGCCACCAGGGCAGCGCCACGCGCCAGCCGAAGAGGGAGAAGCCATAGTCGGCATGGGTATTCATGTAGGTGACGATGGCCAGCAGGCAGATGGCGAGATCCAGCAGCCCCTTCTTGAGCTCTCCCCAGGGCAAACTGGACCGATCATCCAGATACCCGGTCAGCATGGCGGCCAGCGTGAGGAACAGATAGGCGCACCGCTCCCAGGAGAAGGGCGCAACGAGCATCGTCACCGCCGCGAACACGGGGATAAACACCACGCCGCTGCCCCGGGCCTTGCCCTTGGATTGCTCGCCGTTCACCGCGTAGGCCCGGCCGTGATCCTGGGGCAGCTTGTCCCGAAGGAGGGCGATCAGGGTCACGCTCAGCGCGAACCCGAGCAAAAGCCCCCACAGGGCGGAGATGGGCGAAACAGCAAGCATGGCGCAGCCTCCGTGTCAGAACAGCTTCAGGGTGTTTTTATGGGGGAAGGGCTTCAGATCCCAGATATTGTTGGCGTAATCCAGCACCGTGCGGTCCGAGGAGAAGTATCCGGCGCTGGCGGTGTTCATGAGGGCTTTGCGGCCGAAGGTCAGGGGATCCTGGGTGTCATAGATGGCGTCCAGCTTCCGGTCGATATAGGGCAGCAGCTCATAGAGCACGAAGTAGTAGTCGGGCTTCTGCCAGCTGTTGCCGCTGACCAAAGAGTTGTAGAGGCTGCGGAACACGCCCGTGCCGCCGTCCTGGAAGGTGCCGTTCACCAGGGTGTCCACCACCCGCTTCACCCGGGGCTCATGATCGTAGATGGCCTTGGGATCATAGTGGGGCCTCAGCTCGTTGAGGGTATCTACGCTGGCGCCGAAGCGGTAGTTGTTCTCCTCCCCCGCTGCGTCCAGGATCTCGATGTTGGCGCCGTCGTAGGTGCAGAGACTTACCGCGCCGTTGAGCATCAGCTTCATGTTGCCGGTGCCGGAGGCCTCGGTGCCCGCCGGAGAGATCTGCTCGGAGATGTCCGCTGCGGGGATGATGTGCTCCGCGTAGGAGCAGTTATAGTTCTGCACGAAGACCACCCGCATCCGATCGTTGACGGAATCGTCGTGATTGATGAGCTTGGCGATCTCGTTGATGTACTTGATGACCGTCTTGGCGATGATGTAGCCGGGGGCGGATTTGGCGCCGAAGAGGAAGGCCGTGGGCGGAAAATCCTTGATCCTGCCGTCCTTGATGCCGAAGTAAATGTCCAGAATGGCGAAGGCGTTCATGAGCTGACGTTTGTACTCATGCATCCGCTTGATCTGCACGTCGAACACGAAGTTGTCCGGCAGGCGCACGCCTTCCCGCGCGTAGACGTAATCGGACAGGGCGCACTTGTTCTGCCGCTTGACCTCGATGAACTCCCGGATGTCCGTGGAGGTCATATGAGCCTTGAGTTTCTCCAGCTCGCTGAGATCCATCAGCCATCCATCACCGATGCGCTTGGTGATGTACGCCGCCAGACCCGGGTTGCACAGCCCCAGCCAGCGACGCTGGGTGATGCCGTTGGTCTTGTTCTGGAAGCGCTCCGGATAGAGCTCGTACCAGTTTTTGAGCACGTCGTTCTTCAAAATATCGGTGTGGATCTTGGCCACGCCGTTGACCGCATGGCTCACATACACGGCCAGGTTGGCCATATGGATGCGGTTGCCCTGGATGATGGCGTAGGAAGCGCAGTCGATCCCACGGCTCATCAGCTCGCCGCAGAGCTTGGCGTTGATGTGGAAGATAATATCGAATATCTCCGGGAGCAGCTCCTTGAAAAGATCCGCGTCCCACTTTTCGAGGGCCTCCTGCATGACCGTATGATTGGTGTAAGCGAAGGTCCTTTGGGCGATATCAAAGCTGTCGTCAAAGGTGAGCCCCTCCGCCATGAGCAACCGGATGAGCTCCGGGATGCTGACGGTGGGATGGGTGTCGTTGAGCTGGATGGCGTTGTGATCCGCAAACTTCTCCATGGGGAGGTTCTCCCGCTTGAAGCGGAACATCAGATCCTGCAGAGATGCGGAGGAAAGGAAGTATTGCTGCTTCAGGCGAAGCTTCTTGCCGGCGCGGGTGGTGTCGTTGGGATAGAGCACCCGGGTGATATCCTCCACCGCGTTCTTTTCCTTCACGGCTTCGGCGTACTCCTGCTCGTTGAACAGCTGGAAGTCGAAGTCCTCCACGGCCTCGCTCTGCCAAAGGCGGAGGGTCCCGATGTTGTCGGTCTGATAGCCGATGATGGGCATATCGTAGGGCACGGCGCGAACGGTCTGATCCGCGAACTTCACCAGCACCTCGTGGGTGGAACGGCGGCGGCTCCAGGGATCGCCGAAGCGCTGCCAGTCGTCGGCCGCCTCATGCTGATAGCCGTCCCGCCAGCTCTGCTTGAACAGGCCGTATTTATAGCGGATGCCGTAGCCGTCCAGGGGCAGATCGTGGGTGGCGGCGGAGTCCAGGAAGCAGGCCGCGAGACGCCCGAGGCCGCCGTTGCCCAAGGCGCAGTCCTCGATCTCCTCAAACATGTTGATGTCCAGGCCATGGGCGGCAAAGGCCTTCTTCACCTTATCCATAATCCCCAGGTTATAGAGGTTGTTATAGATCATGCGGCCCGTGAGATACTCCGCGGAGAAATAGTAAGCGCCCCGGCTGCGTTCATGCATATGGCGGCTCTCATACCATGTTTCTGCGATGCCGTCCATGATCAGCTTGCTCAGGGCGTCGTGAATCTGATAAACAGTGGCTTCATTCGGCGCAACTTGATGATCCTGCTTCAGTCGCTGCTCAATCTTTTCGAAAATCTTTTCCATGAAAAAACCTTTCCTTATATGGGCCTGTCAGCCCAATATGGGCGAATTATACCACACACTCCCCCTCATTGCAATAGGAAAGTCCAGCCATTGCGTTATATTTCAACATAAAACGCCTTATTGTACGTCACTTTTGGAAGCGTTTTTCCAGCATGGCCACGCCGCCGTACATGAGCGCCGCCAACACGCAAAGGATCACCACGGACGCCATCACCAGATCCAGTTTGAACACCTGCCCGCCGTACACGATGAGATATCCGAGGCCCGACTTGCTCACCAAATACTCTCCCACGATGACGCCCACCCAGCTCATGCCCACGGAGATCTTCAGCGCCGACATCATGTGGGGCACCCCCGCCGGCAAAACCACCTTCATAAACGTCTGCCCCTTGCTGGCCCCCAGGGTGCGCATCAAAAACTGCTTCTCCGCCGCCGCAGCGGTGAACCCGGAGAGGACCGTCACCGTGGTCACCACCAGGGAGATGAGCACCGCCATGACGATGATGGAACCCATGCCCGCCCCGATCCACACGATGAGCACAGGCCCAAGGGCGATCTTGGGCAGGGCGTTCAATACCACCAGATAGGGGTCCATGACCTCGTTTACGAAGGGCAGCCACCAGAGGATCACCGCCAGCAGGATGCCCAGGCCCGTGCCCAGGAGAAAGCCCATCATCGTCTCATAGAGGGTCACGCCCACATGGAGGAACAAACTCCCCTCCCCCCACAGACGGCCGATGGCGGCCATGACCCGGCTGGGGCAGGACAGGATGAATACGTCGAACCAATTTAGGCGGGCCCCCAACTCCCAGAGGGACACAAAGAGGATCAGCACGAAAGCGCGCGACAGGCGAACGCCCCGCCGATGGTTGCGGATGGCTGTAAGGTAGGCCATATGTTCCCTTGAATAGGTCCTCATTGCTGCATCTCCTTCCAAATGGCGGCGAAATACTCCTGAAACGCCGGTTCCTCCCGGCGGATAAGGGGCGTCATGTCCTTGGGAAAATCCAGGATGATCTCCCGCTTCAAGGTGGCAGGCCGATCCGAGAAGATCAGCACCCGATCCGCCATGGACACGGCTTCCCCGATGTCGTGGGTCACCAGCAGAGCGGTCTTCCCCTCCTGACGTATGATGGCGAAGACTTCATCCGCCAACGTCAGCCGGGTCTGGTAGTCCAGGGCCGAGAAGGGCTCGTCTAAGAGCAGCAGCTCCGGGGCCAGAGCCAGCGTTCGGATCAGAGCCGCCTTCTGCCGCATGCCGCCGGAAAGCTGGCTGGGTCGATGGGACAAAAAGTCCCCCAGGCCATACTTTCTCAGCAGCGCCACCGTCCTTTCCCGGGAGGCGTCGGTGAGCCTGTGCTGGACCTCCAGCCCCAGGACCGCGTTCTTCTCCAGGGTCCGCCACTCCAAAAGATTATCCCGCTGGAGCATATACCCCATGGGGCAGGGGCCCAGTGGGAAGCGGACCTGGCCTTTCGAGGGCGGATTCAGGCCCATAATCAGGGAGAGCATGGTGGTCTTGCCGCACCCCGAGGGCCCCACCACCGCCACGAATTCCCCCTTCCGGACCTGAAAACTCAGGTCCCGGACAGCTTCCGTCTCTCCCTGGGGCGTGTGATAGTACACGGATACATGTTCCACAGACAATAAGGCTCCGTCCATAGGCAGCCTCCTTCGCAAAAATGGTAGATACACATATCCTATGCCCGACGACAAATTTCGGGAACCTTTCGCCGGCCGGCCGCGTATCATGTATCATGGGGGTGCTTTCCTATGAAAAGAGCCAAATGTTTTTTCTGCTGCGTCAACTGGCGCAACGTCATACTGTATCTGTTGCTGATCGTTCTGGCGATCATCCTCCTCTGCCTTCTGCCCCGCTGGGTCCTGTGCTTTCTGGTGGCCGCCCTGGCATTGGGCTGCGGGGCGCTGGTGGTGATGAGGCGGTGAAGGGGCGTTCTCACCCCTCCCGGTCGATGATGCTGCCGTCCACGGCGTTGATGGTCAAAAAGGGCTTCAGGCCGTTGGTGGCCCAGTCCACGACGCCGTCATAGGGGCTCTCCACGTGGGCGTAGCCCAGGAAGGTCCAGGCGGGGACCAGGAGGCCGTTTTCGGAATTCTTCTCCGGGATGTTCACGAGACCCAGCTCCACTCTTTGGATGTGGTAGGTCATGTAGGTCTTGTCCCGGGTGCCGTCGTTCAGGTTATTATCATAGACCAGGATCATCTTGTCGAAGATCTCCTCGATTTTTGAGAACGGCATCAGGTTCGTCTTCTCCGCCAGGGTCTCCATCATCGTGTATGGCGCGTCGTAGCGGACTCCGGCCACGCCGTCCTTGTCCACGGTCACCAGGAGCTTCTCATAGTCCCGCTGGTGGTTGTAGCCCTCGTCCCGGGTGCACTCTGCGTTGGTGATGGTCTCCCGGGCGCTGCCGTAGGCCCGGCCAAAGAAGAACCGCCAGCAGGGCTCGGTGCCGTTGCCATAGAGGTCATACTTCTCCGGCCAGGCGACGCTCAGGGCAAAATCCCCGATGGGGAGCTTGTTCACCAGCGCCACGGCCGCCGCCTCCGCCGTCCGGTAATCCAGGTCGTTGGGGATCCTATTCTTACAGATCACGTTGGGGTTGTCATGGTCGTTGCGGATATACTCGATCCGGTCCACCGTGCCGTCCCAGGGATTGGAGAACACGTATATGCTGGACAGGGTCGCGTCGTCCACCGTGGCCTGCCACCAGCCTTCCATCTTCAGGTCCTGCCGGGCCACCCGGGGCATCTTCTCCGGGGCCAGGCTCTGCTCATAGAGGACGTCGGCAAGGCGCTTCTCCACGTCCGCCCGGGTGGAATCGTCGTTGTCGAAGTGCTGGCTGCCCCCCTCGTCCCAGTGGTCGATGGCCCACTGCATGAGCTGGATGGTGGGCACATACCAGGCCTTGGACCGGAGGTAATAGGTCTTTTCCTCGTTCACCTCCAGGACCTGGGGCGTGACGAACTCCGCCCCCGCAGGCAGCACCGCGTCCGCGAACTGAAGCAGCCACGCCTTGGTCAAGGCCCGCTCCGGTTCCACCCGGATGATGGGCAGCTCGTTCTCCGGCAGGATCACCTGGGCGTCCACGTCCACCATGAGCCGCCCGCCCGTGCCGGACAGCTTCTTTTGGAAGGTCCTGGGCGCGCCTAACCGTTCATAGAAGTCCACCGTTTCCGGCTCCGCCGCCGGTTCCGGCTTCGATTCCTCCACCCTCTTGGCAGTTTCCAGCATCTTCTCCTGGTCGTTCTGAATGACGAAAGGCTGTTCCGGCGTGGGCTGGCAGGCACTGAGCAGGCACAGCAGGGACAAGCATAGGATCATCATGCGTTTCATAGATACACCTCCTGTTCGATGTCGGCCCCATTGTACCGGTCAAATGCGGACGAATTGCAACACGCCTATGAACGGTGCCCCCAAGGATGTAACGATCTTGTAATGATCCTGTAATTTTGGCCGATTCGCCTTGACAAGACGAATGAGCCTTTCCCTTGAGGGGAAGGGGGACCGCATGCGGTGGATGAGGTGTTGTGCCTTCGTCGTCAATACCCGTACTCCCCGTGGACGATGGACCCGTCCATGGCGTTGAGGATCAGGGCCTCCTGCATGACCTGAGGGTTGTCGATCAAGGCCGCCTGCCCGTCGTTCCAGGTGAAGAAGACCACCCAGCAGGGCATTTCATAATACTCGTCGCTGTCCTTCACCCGCACGGTACAGGGAGTGAGCAGCAGCCGGTAGATGGTGCAGGGGATGGGCTGGTCCAGCTTCGATGCGCCCATGCCCGCCGCCAGAGCGTTCCGGATCCGCAGTTGGACCTGCTCAAAGGGCAGCAGCGCCACGCTCTCGCTCTCCAGCGATACCACCTCCTTGGGGTTCAGATAGCGGAGGGCCCTTAGGCCGTTTTCGTCGATGAACATCTCCAGCATCTCGTCGGGGATGGGCCGATTGTAGGCGAAGGAATCCTGGTCGCCATAGAGCAGGGCCCGGGAGTCCATGAAGCTCACGGCGCTCAGGGGGTACCCGCCGCAGTTTCGCCGAAGCTGGAAGCCCCACCCGGCGGACTGGGGCCGCATGCTGTCGTTCCGGCCCATGACGCACAGGTTGGCCGGGGCCGCCCGAGCCACGGTGAAGTCGGAAAAACCCAACCGGTCCAGCTCCTTTTGCAGCGTCGTCTCCGCCGCCTCCCGGCTCATCTTCACCGTCAGAAAGGGCTTCACCTCCCCCAGCTCCCTCTCCCGCTCGTGGGTGTATTGATAGTAGATATACCCCGAGCCGCTGCAGCCCTTGAAGATCTCCACGCTGGCAAAGCTGCTGTCCGCCATAGCCTCCACGGTGGCCTTGGCGCCGTCCATCAGGGCGTAGACCCGGGCGCCCTCGTTGAGCTTCAGGCCGGAATAATCGGAAACGGGCGTGGTTTCCGGCTCGTCGGGGGCCTCGGCGATCAGCCGCTGATACTCCTTGGAGATGCGGTCGATCTCCTCCGGGCTCATCATAGCCTCGTCCCGATCCATCCCGTCCTTGGGCTTGCCTGCGGCCACCCAGGCCTGCTGCTCCGCCAAATCGTCCAGCCATTCCTGATAGGACCGCTTCCAGTCCGCCTTGGTGTCCACGGGGATGGTCACAGCGGTGGGCGGCGGGAGCAGCTGCTCCACCAGCCATACCGCCTCCTCCCGGGTCATGGCGTGCTGCCGGGTCCGGTACACGGGGTAGAGCCCGTCTTGCTTTTGGATCACCTCGGCTTGGATCGTCAGCGTCAGCCGGTCGTTTACGGCCATAGGCCCCTCATCCCATCGGGCCGGAAAGGTCTGCCGCCTCTCCCCCGCTTCAGCGTCCCGGCCGGCCGCCATCTTCTCCTCCACCGTGCCGTCCCCCTTGTTCACCACGAACTCCACCTCCGGCGTGGGCTGACAGGCAGCGCATAACAGCATGAAAATCAGTATAAATATTCGTATCTTCTTCATTTTATTCATCTCCTGCTCACTCCGCGTCCGCCGCGCCGATCAAGGTCCCGTCGGCTGCGTTGAGGATCATGAGGGTGCCTTCCATCATCTTGCTGTTGAAAGCGGCCGTCTCCCCCGTGTCCGCATCCAGGGAAAAGCCGCTGTCCGTGACCGTGCCCATGACCGCCCAGGCGGGGACGAGCAGCCACCCCTGTTCGTTGGGGGTCTTGACTCGCTTATACCCGAAGCGCAGCTCCTGTATCTGCACCGTGCGGGAGCGGACGTTTTCGTTGGTCCAGCTGAGCAGGAAGCGCAGGCCGTTCTTCACCTGCGTCTGTACGGACACCAGAGGCAGCAGGGCGGTGCTGTTCGTCACCTCCCGCAGGATCTCGCTCCGGCCCACCCAGGACAGGACGCACACATTTTGCTGCGCCTTGTCCACCGTCACTTCGAAGCATTCCTCCGGCGCAAAGCTGGCCCAATTGAACTCGTTCTTCGCCTCGCAGCCGGACAGATACCTGACTCCATGGACCGTCGGACTGAATACCAGGGTGATGGTGGCGGAGCTTTCATATGCCTTTTCAAGCCCATATCTCTCTCCATACCCCAGCCCTTCCAGCAGGGATCGAGCCCAGGCGGCGGCTTCCGTCGAACCGGATGCAGGGACCTTGCCTACCCCGCCGCTCATGGCCCTCAGATGGACCTGCTCCCGCTGGGGGCCGGAATCGTCGAAGATCAGCGTCATCTCCGCCACCCGACGCCCGCTTCCATCGAAGAGGCCCAAATCCCCCTGAAAGCCCTCCTTGCGCAGGGCGGACAGATCGTCGATGGGCCGGGGCGTCTCCTCTTCTGCCTGCTGAAACTGGCTCATAAGCTCCCGGTTGGCCGCTTCCAGATCCCTCAGATAGATCTCCAGCTCCTTCTGGCTGGCGTCGGGCTGCAGCTCCCGGGCATGGTCCATGCGCCATCGGTTCTGCTCCATCTCCGCCTGGATCCTGTCCTTCGTCCATACGGCTGAGCCGAATTCGTCCACGGGGATCCTGGACAAAAATCCTCCCGGGACCAGCGCCTGTACCAGCTTCTCCACGGCGTCCAGGTCCACGCCGCCGGGCACGGTCTCCCAGATGGGCACCCGGTCCACCGCAGGAAAGGTCACCGCCGCGTCCGCCGTGACCGTCACAGTGCCGTTCCCCGTCTCAACGGTCCCTTCCCACCGCTGGGGCAAATCGGTACGGTAGGCTTCGGCGGAGAAGCCCGCTCCGTTCTCCTCTATCACCGCCTGCAAGGAGTCGTCCCCCTTGTTGGGGATCACCTCCGCCTCCGGCGTGGGCTGGCAGGCAGCGAGCAACAGCATGCAAAACAGGATCGACAGTATTCGTTTCATGGCGCACCTCCTCTGAATGGGTACATCCTACCAGGGAGATTCGGACAAAACGCAACAGGATCATGAACGGGACGTAATAGAGTTGTAAAATCGCGGGTTGTCCGGTCCCTGAGCGCCGTTTTCTTTCTCTTCTCCCGTTTCCGGTCCGGGTCATGGTCCGTCCCGTCATAGACTGACGGACTGTGACCGTAGGGAACGTACATAGTAAAATCTCTATTGTACCTATGCCCTGCATCCCTTGCAGTACCCCCCTTCAACCCATGCAGGGGCGATCCTTCGTTTTTTGAAGGCAAAAAAAGCAGGGTGTAGATGTTGGAGATATGGACCCGGTTCCCGCTCCGGGTGGGCAATTCCCGGGCGGTGATGGTGATGAGGCCCGCCGCTGCCAGCTCCCGGAGGGCTTTGCGGGCGGAGTTGGAACAGCAGCCGCACTTCTCAGCGATGGTGGGCACCGCGGAGCAGCTCTGTCCCTGCCGGTTGCTGACGCGGAAAAGGTATGCCAAAACGAGCTTCGCCCGGGGGCTGATGCGGGCCTCGAACAGGTCCGCTCGGATGCAGAATGTCTGCCGCTTTGCCATGGGGTCCTCCCTTCTCTTTGGGATCATTCTGCACCCGGGGAGAGGGCTTGGTTTCCGATAATATGTTCATAGTCCTACGGGCCCCATTCGCATACAGAAAAGAGGCGCTCCGCTTGGGAGCGCCTCCGTTGAAGTGTTGTATTCGTCTTACTCCAGGTTGTCCAGCTTCTTGTAGTAGTCGATCTTGTCCATGGCTTCCCGCTCGGCCCGGGCAAAGAGCTCGGCAGCGATCTCGGGGAACTGCTTCTTGAGGGCGGCATAGCGGCCTTCGCCCAGGATGAAGTCCTGGAATCCTGGAAGGAGGACTTGGGATCCTTGGAATCCAGGGTGAAGGGGTTCTTGCCCTGAGCGGCCAGATCCGGATTGTACCGGTACAGGGGCCAGTAGCCCGCCTCCACAGCCTTCTTCGCCTCCAACTGAGAATGGCTCATGTTGATGGTGTGGTTGATGCAGGGCGCGTAGGCGATGATGAGGGACGGACCATGGTAGGCCTCGGCCTCGTTGACCGCCTTGAGGAGCTGGGCAGGATCGGCGCCCATGCAGACCTTGGCCACGTAGACATAGCCGTAGGACATGGCCATGAGGCCCAGATCCTTCTTCTTGGTCCGCTTGCCGGCCGCCGCGAACTTGGCGATGGGGCCGGTGGGCGTGGACTTGGAGGACTGACCGCCGGTGTTGCTGTACACCTCGGTATCCACCACCAGCACGTTCACATCCTCGTCCATGGCGAGGACGTGATCGAGTCCGCCGTAGCCGATGTCGTAGGCCCAGCCGTCGCCGCCAAACACCCAGATGGACTGCTTGGTGAGCAGGTCCGCATTCTCGATGACCTTGCGGGCCAGCGTGCAGGCGTCGCAGGTGCAGCCTTCCTCCACGCCGTCCTTGCAGGCGGCCAGGAGCTTGTCGCCGGCGGCACGGGAGGCCTCGGCCTCGTCCATGCCCGCCAGCCACTCGGCGCCGGCTTCCTTGATCTCAGCAGTGGCCCAAGGCACCGCGATCAGCTTCTCCACGTCGTCCTTCAGGGCGAGACGGCGCTGCTTGTTGGCCAGGTTGATGCCGTAGCCGAACTCAGCGTTGTCCTCGAACAGGGAGTTGGCCCAAGCGGGGCCCTGACCCTTGGCGTTCTTGGCGTAGGGCACGGTGGGGGCGGAACCGCCGTAGATGGAGGTACAGCCCGTGGCGTTGGCGATGACCATGCGATCGCCGAAGAGCTGGGTGAGGAGCTTGATGTAGGGGGTCTCGCCGCAGCCCGCGCAGGCGCCGGAGAACTCGAAGAGGGGCTTCAAATACTGGGAGCCCTTGACGGTCTT